>NZ_LJFZ01000007.1:0-179395 GCF_001420875.1 Frankia sp. AvcI1
AGTTTCGGTGCGGGGAACTACTCGATGTGTGGGCGGGCGTATTCGCCGCGGTTTCTGTGGATGTGGCCGAACGCGCGGATCTCAGTGATGGGTGGGGAGCAGGCCGCGGCGGTGCTCGCCACCGTCCGCCGCGAGCAGTACGCCGCCCGTGGGCAGGACNGGCCGGCCGAGGCGGAGGAGGACTTCCGCGCCCCGATCCGCGAACGCTACGAGGTGCAGGGCAGCCCCTACTACTCGACGGCCCGGCTGTGGGACGACGGGGTGATCGACCCGCGCNACACCCGCACGGTGCTCGGGCTCGCGCTGTCGGTGGCGGCCAACGCGCCGATGGACCCGCCCGGCTACGGCATCTTCCGGATGTGAGGGCGACGGGGGTGATCGCGACGGAGGTGACGACAGGAAGGGCGAGCATGTTCTCGACAGTGCTGGTGGCCAACCGCGGGGAGATCGCCGTACGGGTGATCCGGACCCTGCGCGAGCTGGGCATCGAGTCGGTGGNGGTCTACTCCGACGCCGACGCGGGCGCCCGCCACGTGCGGGAGGNCGACGTCGCCGTGCGGATCGGGCCGGCGCCCGCCCGCGAGTCCTACCTGAACATCCCCGCGGTCCTGGCCGCGGCGACCTCCACCGGGGCGCAGGCCATCCATCCCGGGTACGGATTCCTGTCAGAGAACGCGGAGTTCGCGGCCGCCTGCACCGAGGCGGGGATCGTCTTCATCGGGCCGCCCACGCGGGCCGTGGAGGTGATGGGAGACAAGATCACCGCCCGGCGGGCGGTCGCCGCGGCGGGGGTACCCGTCGTCCCGGGCCGTGACGACCCGGCGATGACCGACGCCGACCTGCTCGCCGCGGCCGACCAGGTCGGCTATCCGGTGCTGCTCAAGCCGTCCGCCGGCGGTGGCGGCAAGGGCATGCGGGTGGTCACCGACGCCTCCCGGCTGGCCGCGGAGGTCGTCGGCGCGCGCCGGGAGGCCGCCGCGGCGTTCGGCGACGACACCCTGTTCGTCGAGCGGTACGTGCAGACGCCCCGCCACATCGAGGTGCAGGTTCTCGCCGACGCGCACGGCACCGTCGTGCACCTCGGCGAGCGGGAGTGCAGCCTGCAGCGGCGTCACCAGAAGGTGATCGAGGAGGCGCCGTCGGTCCTGCTCACCCCGCAGGCCCGGGAGCGGATGGGTGCGGCGGCCGTCGCCACGGCCGCCTCGGTCGGCTACGTCGGGGCGGGCACGGTCGAGTTCCTCGTCGCCGCGGCGAACCCGGAGGAGTTCTTCTTCCTGGAGATGAACACCCGCCTACAGGTCGAACATCCGGTCACCGAGCTGGTGACCGGGCTCGACCTCGTCGCCGAACAGCTCCGGATCGCCGCCGGGGAACCACTCGGCTACACCCAGGCCGACATCCGGCTGACCGGTCACGCGGTGGAGGCCCGGGTGTACGCGGAGGACGCCGCCCGCGGCTTCCTGNCGACCGGCGGGCAGGTCCTGCGGCTGGACGAGCCGTCGGGGCCCGCCGTCCGCGTCGACTCCGGAATGCGGCTCGGCGCCACCGTCGGATCCACCTACGACCCGATGCTCGCGAAGATCATCGCCCACGGGCCGGACCGGGACACCGCGCTGGACCGCCTCGACCGGGCACTGGCCCGCACCTGCGTGCTCGGCGTGACCACCAACGTCGGCTTCCTGCGGGCCCTGCTCGAGCATCCGGACACCCGGGCCGGGCGGCTCGACACCGGGCTGATCGAACGGGACCTCGACGCGCTCGTCGCCGCCGCCCCGGGCGCGGCCGACGTCCCGGCCGTGTACGCGCTGGTCCGCCTGCTGGAGCTGACGCCGGACACCCCGTTCGTCGATCCCTGGGACGTCCCCAGCGGCTGGCGGCCCGGCGAGCACTCGTCGCTGCACTGGACGATCACGGCCGCCGGCCTCGCCGGACCGGTCGAGGTCGGCGTCCGCGGCACCCCCGCGGACGCGCTGGTCGCCGTCGACGGCGGCGAGCCGATCCCGGCCGCGGTGGAGTGGGCCGACGCGCCCGCGGGCGAGCGGGCCAGCCGCCTGGCGGCCGGGGGTGAGCTGGTGGTGACGCTGGCCGGTCGTACCCGCCGGTGGCGGGTCGTCGCCGACGGTGCCACGCTCTGGCTGGGCGCCGACGGCGCCGCGTGGCCCGTCTCCGAACACCGCCGCCGCTCGGCCGCGGCCGCCGTCGAGGCCGGCGGCGAGGCCCGCAGCCCCATGCCCGGCACCGTCATCGCCGTGCACGCCGCCGCCGGCGACGAGGTGGCCGCCGGCGCGCCGCTGGTCGTCGTGGAGGCGATGAAGATGGAGCACACCGTCGGCGCCCCGGTCGCAGGCAGGGTCAAGGACGTCCTCGTCGGCGTCGGCGAGCAGGTGACCCTCGACGCGGTGCTCGCCGTCGTCGACCCGGCCCCGGTCGCACTCTCCACCCCGGTCGCACCCTCAACCCCGGTCGCACCCTGAACCCGGTCGAATCCAGAAGGAGTCACCCATGCCCGACACCCGGTTGAGCGAGGATCAGGAGTCGCTGCGCAAGCTCGTCGAGGAGTTCGCCCGCGAGGTCGTGGCGCCGGCGGCGGCGGTACACGACGAGGCGAAGACCTTCCCCTACGAGGTCGTCGCGCAGATGGCGGAGATGGGGCTGTTCGGCCTGCCGTTCCCGGAGTCCGTCGGCGGGCAGGGCGCGGACTACTTCACCCTGTGCCTGGCGATCGAGGAGCTGGCACGGGCGGACTCGTCGGTGGCGATCACCCTGGAGGCCGGCGTCGGGCTGGGTGCGATGCCGGTGTACCGGTTCGGCTCCGACGCGCAGAAGGAGCAGTGGCTGCCGCTGCTGACGTCGGGACGGGCGCTGGGCGCGTTCGGCCTGACCGAACCCGGCGCCGGCAGCGACGCGGGCGGCACCCGCACGACCGCTCGCCTCGACGGCGACGAGTGGGTCGTCAANGGGTCGAAGGCGTTCATCACCAACTCGGGCACCGACATCACCCGGCTGGTGACGGTGACCGCGGTGACCGGGCAGACCGCCGCCGGGCGCAAGGAGATCTCGACGATCCTGGTGCCGGTGCCGACCCCGGGCTTCACCGCGCAACCCGCCTACTCGAAGGTCGGCTGNCACGCCTCCGACACCCACCCGTTGACGTTCGACGACGTGCGGGTGCCGGCGGAGAACCTGCTCGGCGCGCGGGGCCGCGGGTACGCGAACTTCCTGAGCATCCTCGACGAGGGGCGCATCGCCATCTCGGCGCTGGCGGTGGGGCTCGCCCAGGCCTGCGTCGACGAGAGCGCGCGCTACGCCAAGGAGCGGGAGGCGTTCGGCGCGCCGATCGGGCGTAACCAGGCCATCGCCTTCAAGATCGCGGAGATGGAGACCCGGACGTACGTCGCGCGGGCGGCCTACTACGACGCCGCCTCCCGGATGCTCGCCGGCCAGCCGTTCAAGAAGCAGGCCGCGATGGCGAAGCTGTTCTCCTCGGAGGCGGCCGTCACCAACGCCCGGGAGGCGACCCAGATTTTCGGCGGGTACGGCTTCATGAACGAGTACCCGGTCGCCCGGCACTGGCGGGACTCCAAGATTCTGGAGATCGGCGAGGGGACCAGCGAGGTACAGAAGATGCTCATCGCCCGCGACCTCGGCCTGTAGGGTCGCCGCCGCGGGCCGGACCTGCCGGGAATCCCGCCCACACACGCAGTCGGGTCCCCGCAGACGCAGTCAGGTTATTGTCAGGTCCGGGCTGCGAGCCTCGCGACATGACTGCTGTGACTGGCCGGGCGCAACCCTGGGGCCGGACGACGCTGAACAAGGTCCCCCAGGTCACGATCTTCTTCTGGATCATCAAGGTCCTCTGCACCACCATCGGTGAGACCGCGGCGGACTTCCTCAACTCGAATCTCGGCCTGGGCCTGACGAACACGACCTACGTGATGGGCGCCCTGCTGGTCGTCGCGCTGTTCTTCCAGTTTCGGCAGGAGCGCTACGTTCCCTGGGTCTACTGGCTCGCGGTCGTGCTGATCAGCGTGGTCGGCACGCTCATCACCGACAACCTGACCGACAACGCCGGCGTGCCGCTGGAGGTCACCACCGCCGTGTTCGCCGTCGCGCTGGCCGCGACGTTCGCGGCGTGGTTCGCGGTCGAGCGGACGTTGTCGATCCACACCATCCTCACCACGCGCCGGGAGGGCTTCTACTGGCTGGCGATCCTGTTCACGTTCGCGCTTGGCACCGCCGCGGGTGACCTGGTCGCGGAGAAGCTGAACCTGGGCTACGGAGTCTCCGTGCTTGTCTTCGCCGCAGCCATCGCCGCCGTGGCGGCGGCCCGCTTCGCGCTCGCCGCGAACGCCGTGGCCACCTTCTGGGTCGCCTACGTGCTGACCCGGCCGCTCGGAGCCTCCGCCGGTGACCTGCTGTCCCAGCCGCGGGACGAGGGCGGCCTCGGTCTGGGCACGGTCGGGACGACGGTGATCTTCCTCGTCGCGATCGTCGGACTCGTCGCCTACCTCACGGTCCGGCGCCGGGACGAGATCGCCCCCGAGGGCCTGCCGGGGAGGACGACGCAGGCCTGAGGCGCGCGGCGCGCGGCGGGCGGCCGGCGGCCGGCGGCCGGCGAGTCAGTGCAGCCGGTAGCCGATCCCGCGGACGGTGTCGAGCCGGGCGTCGACCGCCGCCACCCGCAGCGCGCGCCGCAGCCTCGTCACGTACGAGTCCAGCGTGTTCTCCCGCACGATGGCGCCGGCCGGCCAGGCCGAACAGACCAGCGTCTCCCGGCGGACGACCTCCCCGCGGCGCACCAGCAGGGTCGCCAGCAGGCGGTATTCGGTCGGGCTCAGGGGCACGGCCGTGCCGCCGCTGCCCAGGCGGAACCGCAGCGGATCCAGGGCGATCGCGCCCGCGCCCGTGTCCGTGTCCGTGCCCGCATCCGATCGGCGGCGGCGGACCAGCACGTCCAGTCGGGCGGCGAGTTCGGCGAACGCGAACGGCTTGGTCAGGTAGTCGTCGGCCCCGNGGGCGAAGCAGCGCAGCCGGTCGGGCAGCGCGTCCCGTGCTGTCAGCACCAGCACTGGCGCCCCGACACCGCGGTCGCGCAGGGCACTGACGACGTCCATCCCGTCCATGTCCGGCAGGCCCAGATCCAGCACGAGGGCGTCGGGCCTGGCCGCGACGGCGGCGACCCGGCCCAGGGCGGAGGCGCCGTCGTGGACCGCCCACACGATCTGGAAGTCCGCCGCCTCGAGTCCGCGGACGAGGACGCGCCGCAGCGCCGGATCATCCTCGATCACCGCGATGGCTCCGGGCACCGCTCCCGCACCTCTCCTTCGACGCGAGCTCGACGGATGGAACGAGATGCAGAACATCACGCCGGGGGTGTGAAGACCGTGTGAGGGGAACGCCNCAGCCTCGGACCAGCATCGGAATCCGCCCGCTCCGACCTTGGGGCCAGGTATTCTGGCCCCAAGGTGGCGGGGTGCGATGGTCTGTCCGGGTGGCCCCCTTTTCTGCATTCATCGATTTCACATCCGACGCCCGTACCCTCGGTCGGGTGCAAGGAGATCTCTTTTCACCACGGCGCCACGGAAATGGCGGCGCCTGGATTCTTCTCGTGGTGGGCTGCTATCTCCTCGGCGAGATGGGCGAAATCGTGGGGGTGCCCGCGCCACAGCTCGTCGTCCCGCTGCTGGTGGGGGCCTTTCTTGCGCTCGGTGGGATGGTCCGGCGGAATCTCCCGGCCCCGACCATCCGCGGATCGCAGGCCGTCCTCGGCGTCCTGATGGGAAGCTATCTGAACATCTCGGAGCTGCGCTCGGTCCTGGGTACGGCGCTTCCCCTGACGGCGGTCACGCTGGCCACCATCGCGCTGTGCCTGCTGGCGGCCCTGCTGTTCACCCGGACGAGCCGGGGCAGTGTCACCGACGCGGCGCTCGGCATGATGCCGGGTGGTTCGGCCGCGATCGTCGCCTGCGCCGAGGAGCTGCGGGCGGACAGCCGCCTGGTGGCCCTGAGCCAGTACCTGCGGGTGGGGCTCGTCGCGGTGACGGCACCCGCCGTCGTCGCCGTCTCCCACGGGACGGTGGGACGCCCGCGCCCGGGATCCTTCCCGGCCTACGCGCACCTGGTCGACGGATCCAGCCAACTGCTTGGCCTGGCGTTCCTCGCCGGAGTCTGCCTGCTCGGAGCCCGCGCGGGGCGCCGCCTCGGGCTGCCGGCGCCGGCGCTGCCTGGGCTGTGCGGGCCTGGCCTGGGCGCTGGCCAGGATGATCGGCATCCCGTTCCTGGAGTCCTACCTGGCGACCACTCCGGGCGGCATCAACGCGGTGCTCGCCACCGCCACTGTGGCCCACGTCGACGTCGGTATGGTCTCCACCGTTCAGAGCTTCCGTCTCGTCCTCGTGGTGCTGCTGACCCCGCCGCTGGTCCGCTGGCTCCTCCGCCGGGCGCTGCCGGCCAGCCCCGCCCCAACCCCCGCCCCCGAAGAACGCGGGGTCTTGCCCTGACGCCCGTCCGGCGGGCCGGCCGCACCTGCGGGTCAGGTCCGGTCGGCGCCGCCGAACACGGCCCGGGCGGCGGTGATCCGCAGGTCGTCGAGTGCGTCGGCCTGCCTGCGGGCCCNCTCGAGCAGCACGTCGAGACGGTCCTGGTCGAGCGGGTCGTATCGGTCGGCGACGGCACTCAGGGTGCGCCAGGCGGCCGCCTTGCCCGCGATCCCGATCCGCAGTGTCTCCAACTCGACCACCGTGCTCAGCGCGGAGCGGCGCACGACCCGGCCGTTGGACTTCAACCGGCCCGCCGCCTCGGCGAGCCAGCCGGCCGCGATCTTGTACTTCCGTTCGGGGACGCCGAGGGCGCNCATCAGCTCGAGCAGCGCCTCGCGGTCCTCGGCGATCTCCGAGGCCACCCGGGCCAGCGCGTCGCCGGAGGGTGTTCCGCGATGGGCCGTCGCCGTGCGGCGGGCGAGCCGCAGCCCGGCGGTGGAGCCGGCCAGGTGGTCGTTCAGGTAGATGCCGAGTGGATCCGGGCCGGCCTGCGCCCCGGCCACCCGACCGCCGGTGATGGTCTCGGTCCTGGCGTCACTCATGCCACGCCTCCCTCACTCGGGGCACCGCCGCGGGTCGGTCCTGCGGTAGGTGTCTCCGGCCGGGCCCGGACCAACCCTTGCCGCAGGCTCCTCGGCTGGGCGGCTCAGCGCCAGGCGGCGGTGATGGTGGGGGAGGGCANGACGAAGGCGATGTTGCGCATGGTGTAGCGCACGACGTGTTCGGCGTATTCGTACGGGTCGCCCGCGATGCAGTCCGGCGGGACGACGACCGTGTAGCCGAGGTTCATCGCCTCGATGGCGGTGCCCAGAACCGCGATGTTCAACGAGACGCCGGTGACGATCAGGGTGGAGACCTTCGTGTTGCGCAGGTACTGGTCGAGGCCGGTGGCGAAGAAGCCGGTGAGGCCCTGTTCCCGGCGGAACACGACATCCTCCGGGCGCGGCGCGATCTGGGGCATCACCGGACCCTGGCCCCCGGTGGTTCCGGCGGCCGACGACGACCGCAGATTCACGAACGTGTTGTGCGCGAAGCCNAAGCCGTCGGGGCGCCGTTCGTCGGTGCAGTAGTAGATCCGCACGCCCACCTTGCGGCCCGCGTCGAACAGCGCGGACAGGTTGTCGAGCAGGCCGGTGCGCCGAGCGGACTCGGCGAGGCCGGGNAGTAAGGGCCGGTCGCCCAGGAGGTTCTCCTGGCATTCCATGTTCACGATGGCGGTGGTGGCCGGGTCCAGGTGCGGCGTCACGTCGAGAGGCATGGTCGGCACGCTACCCGGCACCGCCCGGGTAGCGTGCCCTCTCTCAGGCCCTCGTCAGGCCTTGGCCTGCGCGTCGGACCGGGCGGGGTTGGCCTGCTGCGCGGCCTTCGGGTCGGTCAGGTGCTGCTTGGCCCGCACGCCCGCCTCGATCCGGCCGCCGAGGTCCTTGTCGACGTTGCGCCAGTACTCGAAGGNGCGCTCGAGAACCGGCTCGCTGACCCCGTTGAGCAGGTGGCCGACGATGTTGTCGACCAGCCGGGCCCGGGCGGCGTCGTCGAGGACCTCGCGGACCATCGTGCCGGCCTGGCCCCAGTCGTCGTCGTCGGGACGCAGGGTGTAGGCGGTGCGCACCATCTCGCCGTCGGCGTGCCAGCGGCCGCCGTCGTCGGTCAGCTCCGGCCGGGCCGCCGGGCCGCCGTAGGAGTTCGGCGCGTACACCGGGTCGCTGACGTTCTGCACCCGCATCGCGCCGTCCTTGGAATAGCTGTGGACGGGGACCTTCGGCGAGTTCACCGGGATCTGCTTGTAGTTCACCCCGAGGCGGGCGCGGTGGGCGTCGGCGTAGCTGAACCCGCGGGCCAGNAGCATCTTGTCGGGAGACAGCCCGGTGCCGGCGACGAGATTGTTCGGCTCGAAGGCGGCCTGCTCCATCTCGGTGTGGTAGTCGCTGACGTTGCGGTTGAGGGTGAGGCGGCCGACCTCGTGCAGCGGGTAGTCGGCGTGCGGCCACACCTTCGTCAGGTCGAACGGGTTGAACCGGTAGGTCTTCGCGTCCTCGAACGGCATGATCTGCATNTTCAGCGTCCAGCTCGGGAACTCCCCGTCCCGGATGTGCTCGTACAGGTCACGCTGGTGGTAGTCGGTGTCGATCGCCGCCATCTGGTCGGCCTCGTCCTGGGTGAAGAACTCGATGCCCTGGTCGGTCTTGAAGTGGTACTTCACCCAGAACTGCTCGCCGGCCGCATTGATCCACATATAGGTGTGGCTCGAGTAGCCGTTCATGTGCCGCCACGTGCGCGGGATGCCGCGGTCGCCCATCAGCCAGGTGACCTGGTGGGCGGATTCCGGCGNCAGCGTCCAGAAGTCCCACTGCATGTCGTGGTCGCGCAGGTTGTTGTCGGCACGCCGCTTCTGCGAGCGGATGAAGTGCTGGAACTTCAGCGGGTCCCGGATGAAGAACACCGGCGTGTTGTTGCCGACGATGTCGAGGTTCCCCGCGCTGGTGTAGAATTTCACCGCGAAGCCGCGCGGGTCGCGCCAGGTGTCGGGGGAGNCCCGCTCGCCCGCCACGGTCGAGAACCGGATGAGTACGTCCGTCCTGGCGCCCGGCTGGAACACCGCCGCCCGGGTGAAGGCGCTGACGTCGTTGGTCACCTCGAAGGCGCCGAACGCGCCGCCGCCCTTGGCGTGCGGCTGGCGCTCCGGGATGCGCTCCCGGTTGAAGTTCGCCATCTGCTCCAGCAGATAGTGGTCTTGCAGCAGCAGTGGGCCGTCCGGCCCGACGGTCAACGAGTGTTCGTCGCTGGCGACGGGCACTCCGGCGTCGGTCGTCGTCGGACGGGTCTCAGTCGTCGGACGGGTCTCGTATGTGGTCACAACGTCCTCCTCGCCTTACCGTGCAGGGACACCATCCGATCCGCTGTCACCTGGTCTGCAGTCGCGGCACACGCCCCAGAACACGACCTCGGCCTCCTCGATCACGAACCCGGCGTCGTCGGCCGGCTCCNGGCAGGGGCGAGCGCCGGTCACGCAGTCCACATCGGCTACCCGCCCGCAGACGCGACAAACCAGATGGTGATGGTTGTCGGCCGTGCGGGTCTCGAAGCGGGCCGGCGAGCCCGCGGGCTCGATGCGGCGGACGAGACCGGCGGTCACGAACACCGTCAGCACGTCGTAGATGGCCTGCTTCGAGACCGTGCCCAGCCGGGCGCGAACCCGCTCGGCCACCGCGTCGGCCGTCGCGTGCGGATGCTCGGCGAGCACGTCCAGCACCGCGAGACGCGGCCCCGTCACGCGCAGGCCGGCCCCCCGCAACGTCGTTGCCCGGTCGGTGGCCATGGACCGATCGTGTCACCTTTTCTGGAAGGAGTCAATTTAACGACCAGGTCGTCTTGCCGGGCCCCGTCTTACCGGGCCCCGCGTTACCGAGTCCCGCGTGACCGGGCTCCGCGTTACTGGGCCTCGAGCAGGGCCAGGGTGTCGAGGTCGGCGGTCGCGATGGAGAAACGTCCGATCATCGTGTGGTTGTCCTGCCCCCAGTGGTCCTTGGTACCCATCCAGGCCTGCAGCCCGTACATCGCCCACCGGCGGTACTGCTCCCAGATCGCGTCCGCGGACGGGACGTCGCGCGCGCCCGTGGCCAGCAGCGCCTCCCGGTAGCGGACCAGCAGCTCGCGCTCGTGGGCGCGGCGTTCGTCGACGGTGAGCGCGCCGACCATGAAGTAGCTGACGTCGCGCCAGGCGTGGCCCTTGCGGACCATCTGCCAGTCCAGCCAGATGCGGTGGCCGTCCGGGCGCAGGTAGGTGTTGCCCAGGTAGGCGTCGCCGTGCACGATCGTGCGCGGCCCGGTCTGCTCGCGGGCGTACTGGTTGAGCAGGTCGTAGGCGCNCAGGAAGCGCTGCGGGTCGGCGACCATCCAGGCCGNCAGCCGTTCGATGTAGACGTCGCGGCCGAGGTTCTCCTCGACCAGCCACCACATGATGCGGGCCTGGTCGCAGTCGCCGCGGGTGTCCATCGAGGTGGGCAGCCAGCTCGCCGCGTCGAGCCGGGGGCTCGCCCAGTAGCTGCCGTGCAGGACGGCCATGTCGTCGAGCGCCCGGCCGACCGCGTCGACGCCGATGTGCTGGTAGCTGTTGCCGAACTCGCCGCCGAGCTCGATGAGGTCCTCCAGCACCNCCAGCCCCTGGCCGCTGCCGTCGGGATCCCAGTCGGCGTAGTAGAACCGCGGCGCCGGGATGGCGCTGCCCTCGACCAGTTCGTGGTAGAAGCGAGCCTCCACCTGGCAGATGTCCATGGGGTTCGCGCGGCCGGTGAAGTTCGCCTTGAGGCACAGGTGCTCGGGCAGGCCCGCCCGCCGGCCGACCTCGTTGTAGGTGACGGCGACCCGCCCCTTCGTGGTGTGGGTGTTGCGCAGCTCCACGGTCCGCAGGTCGGTCACCTCGATGCCCGGGTAGCGGTTGGCCAGCATCGCACCTAACCAGGGGGCGGTGATCTCCTCCCAGCGCATNGGCATCGGCGCCGGCCGGGCGTACGGACCGTAGCTGTCCAACTCCGTGACATCGGGCCGCCAGGGCTGGGCGGAGGGCAGGCTCGGGCTGTTCGACACGCGGCGACTCCCGTCGTTCACACTCGGCTACGACACCCGCCCTGTGCAGGCACTGGCGCCGGTNGCAGATTGTGTCAGCCTTGCCCGTCACACGCCTGTTCACGTGGGACGCTCGGTTCGGCCGGAGATCATCCTTTTCTCTGGCACCGGGTGCCACTAGAGTGCTGGGCGTCCGGCGGCTGGCGCAGAGGTGTGCCGGTGCAGGCGTGTCGTGTCGGTGGGCGCTGGCCCGCCCCGGTCGTGGAGGGCTCTGGCTGCATGGACAGGATCGTCATCGTGGGGGCGGGGCTCGCCGGCGGGCGGGCGGCGGTGGAACTGCGCGCGCAGGGGTTCACCGGGAGCATCGTGCTGCTGGGCGCGGAGGAGCACCCGCCCTACGACCGGCCACCGCTGTCCAAGGGTGTGCTGTCGGGTCGGCTCGAGGAGACCACCCTGCCGCTCGACCTCGGCGGCGTGGAGGTCCGGCTCGGCCAGCGGGCCACCGGGCTGCGCCCCGGGACCGTGGAGACGGACGCGGGCCCGCTCGCCTACGACGGGCTGGTGCTCGCCACCGGGGCCGCGCCGGTGACCCTGCCGGGTGACGGGCCGCAGCGGGTGCTGCGCACCATCGACGACGCGCGGGGGCTGCGCGACGCGCTCAAGCCCGGCGTCCGCCTGGTCGTCGTCGGCGCGGGGTGGATCGGCGCGGAGGTCGCGACGATCGCGGCGAAGATCGGCGCCGAGGTGACGGTGATCGAGGCGGCCGCGTCGCCGCTGCAGGTGGCGCTCGGCGGCGAGGTCGGCGGGCAGACCGTGCCCTGGTACGCCGAGGCGGGCGTGGACCTGCGCCTCGGGGTGTCGGTGCGCGAGATCGGCCCGCAGGCGCTGGTGCTCGGCGACGGTGAGGTGCTGGCGGCCGACGAGGTCGTCGTCGGGGTGGGCGTGCGCCCGGACACCGCCTGGCTCGCCGAGTCCGGCCTCGTCCTGGACCGGGGGGTCGTCGCCGACGAGCATCTCGCCGCCTCCTGGAGCGCGGACGGGCCGCCGGTGGTGGTGGTCGGGGACTGCGCGGCGTGGTGGTCGCGGCGCTACGACCGGCGGCTGCGGGTGGAGCACTGGGACTGCGCGCAGGGCAGCCCCGCGGTCGCCGCGGCCACGCTGCTCGGCGGCGAGGCGGTCTACGACCCGGTGCCCTACTTCTGGTCGGAGCAGTTCGGCCGGATGGTGCAGGTCGTCGGGCTGGCGGGGGCGGGGGACACGCGGGTGTGGCGGGGGGACCCCGGCGCCGTCACGGCTCCGGAGGCCAGGCGGGCGCCCGGCTGGTCCGTCGGCTGGTTCGCGCCCGACGGCCGCCTGTCCGCGATCGCGACCGTGAACCGCCCCATGGACGCCGTCGCCGCCCGTCGCCTGATCGCCGCCGACGCGGTTGTGGACGCCGAGCGATTCACCGACCTCGCGATCCCCCTGAAGGACCTCGCCACCGCGTGACCTAACCACCGCGTGACCTAACCACCGCGTGACCTAACCACCGCGTGACCTCGCCACCGCGTGACCTCGTCACCGCAAGACGCGGACCTCCCCACACTCGCGCCCGATTCGTCGGGAATAATGCGCAGTGCGACCTGTTCGCTCCACTGTGGCAGCTCTGCCGCTACAGACCTGCCGCGGCAGCTCGGAGCGGGTCGGCGGGGACCGAGGACTCGGCGGACGAGAGGCATGGGGCTGGCGTGGGAGACGTGCAGGATCGTGAGGAGCCCAGGCCGTGGTGGAACAGTGCGGTCGAGGGCGACCTGGCGTCGGTGGATCTGAAGACCGATCAGCCGCATTCGGCCCGTATCTATGACTACTTCCTGGGCGGGAAGGACAACTTCCCGGCGGACCGCGCCGCCGCGGAGCAGGCACTGATCGGTTTCCCGACGGCCCGGACCGGCGCCCGGGAGAACCGGGCCTTTCTGCGGCGGGTGACCCGCTTCCTCGCGGCGCAGCGGGGGATCAGGCAGTTCCTCGACATCGGCACCGGCATCCCCACGTCCCCGAACCTGCACGAGATCGCGCAGGCGGCGGTCCCGGACGCGCGGGTGGTCTACGCGGACAACGACCCGATCGTGCTGGCACACGCCCGCGCCCTGCTCGCCAGCACCCCGCAGGGTCGGACCGCCTACATCGACGCGGACCTGCGGGATCCGGCTGCGATTCTCGCCTCCACCGAGCTGCGGGACACCCTCGACCTGGCCCGCCCGGTGGCGCTGTCGCTGATCGCGGTCTTCCACTTCATCCCCGACGAGGCCGACCCGTACGGGATCGCCGCCAGGCTGCTCGACGCGCTGCCCTCGGGCAGCTACCTGGCGCTCTCGCACGCCACCGCAGACTTCGATCCCGGCGCCGAAGAGCTGGCCGCGACCTACCGGGCGCGCGGCGTGTCGATGACCATGCGCGGCCGGGCGGCGGTGGAACGGTTCTTCGCCGGGCTGGAGCTCGTCGAGCCGGGCGTGGTGGCCGCCCAGCGCTGGCGCCCGGACGACCCGACGCTCGCAGGAGTGGCCGACGCCGAGGTCAGTGGATACGGCGGTCTCGCCCGCAAGCCCTGATGTGACAGCGTCATCTGGGTGCATTCCGTCCGGTCCAGTGGACCAACCCAGGGGTTGCCTGCCTTCACCCGTGCGGAGAAGTGCGCGTCGAATCTCCGTAGAATAATGCATAACCATGTTGAACTGACCCTTGGATCTAACGTCTGTCCCGGTCGATGGAAATGACAGTTCATCGACGACCGCAAGGTCACATATCCGCGACCCAGGACGGGACGAGAAAATGCAGGCGGAAGACATGCCGGACGGGACTGGTTCCCGACCGCAGGAGAATCCCGGCGGCGGTGATGGACGGGTCCACCCACGCCGCCGGCGCGGTGCGCGCGGGGGCGCAACGGCCCGCCGCCGGCACGGGCGGCCACCCGGACCCAGCCGCGTGCGGATCGAGCTGCCGCGGCACCNTTCAGTGCGATCCCCACGCCGGCGCCGGAGCACCACCAGGCTCCGCGGCCGGCTCGGTTGGGCGGCCGTGGCGCTGGCCAGCGTCACGGCGAGCACGTGGGCGCTGGCGACGCCCGCGAGCGCCGCCACGGTCACGATCGAGGACACCGCCGTCGGCACCGGGAACAACCAGGTCTCCTACACGGGAACCTGGACCCAGTGCAGCGGATGCGCGCCCAGTACCCTCAACGGCAGCTATCGGTCTTCCACGAACTACGGCTCGATCGCCACGGTCCGGTTCACCGGAACCCAGGCCAACATCTTCGGCGTCAAGGGGCCTGACGGCGGGCACGCCNCCTTCAGCGTCGACGGCAGGACGCCGACGGTCNTGGACACCTTCGCGACGACCCTCGCCGCCAGCCTGGTGTTCAGCACGGGCCCACTCTCGGNGGGCGCCCACACCGTGCAGATCACGAACATCCACGAGCGGAACCCGGCGTCCAACGGTTACTACGTCGCCTTCGACCGCGCCGAGGTCACCACCGACCCGGCGCCGCCCCCACCACCGCCACCGGCCCCGACGGCGACCGTCGTCGAGGACACCGCCATCGGCACCGGGAACAACCAGGTCTCCTACTCCACCGGCTGGGTGCCCTGCGTCGGCTGTGTGACCTCACCCAACAACAGCCTGTNCTACACCGGCGTCGCCAATGCGGTCGCCACGGTCCGGTTCACCGGCACCNAGATCAACGTCTACGGGGTCAAGGGTTCGGCCAACGGGTTCGGGACGTTCCGGATCGACGGCGCCCAACCGGTCGTCGTCGACACGTACGCCCCGGTTTCCTCCGTGNCCCTGCTGTACACCTCGAACCTGCTGACGGCCGGCGCGCACACCCTGACGTTCACGAACGACGGCCATCGCAGCACCGCGTCCAGCGGGAACAACATCGGGTTCGACCGGGCCGAGATCACCACCACGTCCGTGCCGAGCACGCCCCCGATCTACGCCGGTCCCCGCTCGGGCAAGCCGTGGCTGTCCGGCACCTTTCCCGACCCGGTCATGAACCAGTCGAACCTCGAGGCGTTCTGCACCTGGCGCGGCACCCCCTGCGACTTCGTCCTGCTCTATGTGACGCGGAACAACTGGACGAACGTCACCCAGCCGGCGGATCTGTTGCGTACGTTCGCCACCTGGCCGGGAAGACTGATCATCTCCATTCNGCCGTTCCCGGAGAACATCGGCGCCAGTAACGCAACCTGCGCCACCGGCGCCTACGACTCGTACTGGCGGACCTTCGGCACCTTCCTGAACACCTACGGCCGGCAGAACTCCTTCCTGCGGCTCGGCTGGGAGAGCAACGGGGACTGGTACCAGTGGGCGGGCACCAACCCGACCGACTACGTCAACTGCTTCCGGCATGTCGCGGACGCCATCAACTCGACGGCCGAGCCGGATCCCACCATCTGCTGGTGCCTCAACGCCCACTACTCGCAGAACCCGCCGAGCCACAATCCGATGGAGCTCTACCCCGGTGACGCCTGGGTCGACGGGGTCGGCCTCGACGCCTACGACCACTACCCGCCGTCCACGACGAAGGCCGCGTTCGACGCCCAGGCCAATGCACCCGGCGGGCTGAACTACTGGTACAACTTCGCCCAGGCCCACAACAAACTCTTCGGCGTCGGAGAGTGGGGTGTGGTCAGCGGCAGCGGTGACAACGGCGGCGGCGACAACNCCAACTACGTCCAGTGGATGTACGACTGGTTCGTGGCCCATGCCGGCAAGGGATTCGCGTACGAGTACTACTTCAACAACTGTGACCAGGGCAACGTCGGGTCCAACCTGTACCGACCGCTCGGCAACGGGTGCTTCTATCTGAATCCCAACGCGGGGGCGCGATACAAGCAGCTCTATTCTGCCAGACCATAGTTGGCGAGGATGCGGAACGCGTTGCCCGCGGGCCCCGGTCCGCGGGCAACGCGTTCGTCGGGTGGAGATCGGTAGGCCGCCGAGCGGTACGGGGGTCTGTGCTCGGGTACGAAAGCGCTGGCCGGGGGGAGGCGACAGCATGATCTTCAGTGTGGCGGCGGCGCGCGGTCCGGGACGCGACGCGGCGGGGCGGCCGCGCCGCGGTCAGGGGACCAGCCCGGCGAACAGATCGTCCTCCTTACCTGATGCAGCGGGGGGGCCCGGTGTGCCCCGGGCCAGCACGTAGTGCTCGGTGGCCCGGGCGGCCTGCCCGTCCCCGTTGACCAGGGCGAAGAAGAAGCCGTCGACGGTCATCTGGGTGCGATGCGCCCGCATCGCCTCGACCTTCGCGGCGAAGAAGTCGGGGGCCTCGATCCTCGTGGTGACCTTGGCGTCAGGAACCGACAGGAGCATGTCCGAGGGCATGCTGATCCCCTCGGGTGCGGTCTTCGCGAGATCGGACCGCCACAGCTGATCGACCGCGGCATCGACCGCGGCCCGCGACAACGCCGTCTCGTACAGCTTCGAGACCTGCCATGGTTCGCCGGCCTGAGGTGCGAAGTCCGGGTCGGCGGCATCGTCGAAGGCCCGGACGGTCACGTCGTGCGCGCGGATGTGGTCCGGATGCCCGTAGTCCCCGATCGCGTCGTAGGTGACCATCACCTGCGGGCGGACCTCCCGCACGATCCGTACCAGCGCCTCGGACGCCGCCGTCAGGTCAGCCCGCCAGAAGGATCGCGGATCCGCGTTCGAGGGGCTGGACATCATCCCGCTGTCCCGCCAGCGGCCGGCGCCGCCGAGGAAGCGGTGATCGGTGACCCCGAGCGCGGCGCAGGCCCGCTCCAGCTCACCGATCCGGTACCCACCGAGCTGGTCCGCGTGGTCGGCCCGCAGATTGATCAGCTCGGGGATCAGTACCTCGCCCATCTCTCCCAGCGTGCAGGTGACGAGGACGACCCGGGTATCACGATCGGCGGNGTAGTGGGNCATCGTCGCCCCGGTTGCGATCACTTCGTCATCCGGATGGGCGTNNACGAACAGAACACAGCGTTCGGGCGCGGTGACGGCACCAGGACCAGCAGGCACGGAACCGACCCTACGAGCGGTCGTCGGGGTTCGCACCTCGATGTCCCGCCGGTGCCGGCCGACCATGCGAGGGCCCCGCCGACCACGCTGCCTAGCGCGTTGTCAACCACGCTGTCAACCACGCGAAGGCGAGGTGGACACATGAACATCACGCCGCGCAGCGCCGACCGGGCGTGGGCCGACGAGGCCATCCGCAGGGTCGAGGCCGACGCCAACCGGTCCGCCGACACCCACCTGATCCCGCTGAACCTGTGGCCGGCGGACCGGGGTGTCGACGTCTACCTGAAGGACGAGTCCTCCCACCCGACCGGCTCGCTGAAGCACCGGCTCNGGCGGTCGCTGTTCCTCTACGGGCTGTGCAACGGCTGGATCCGGGAGGGTACGACGATCGTCGAGGCGTCGTCGGGCTCCACGGCGGTCTCGGAGGCGTACTTCGCCCGCATGCTCGGGCTGCCCTTCATCGCGGTGATGCCGGCCCTGACGAACGGCCAGAAGATCGCGCTGATCGAACGCGAGCAGGGGCGATGTCATCTCGTCGAGGACGCCGGGTCGGTCTACTCGGAGGCCAGGCGTCTCGCCGAGGCCGCGGACGGGCACTACATGGACCAGTTCACCTACGCGGAACGGGCGACGGACTGGCGCGGCAACAACAACATCGCCGAGTCGATCTTCAGTCAGATGGCGCTCGAACGCCACCCGGTTCCCCGCTGGATCGTCGTCGGAGCCGGCACCGGGGGCACCAGCGCCACGATCGGGCGGTACCTCCGATACCGCCGCCACGACACCAGGCTGTGCGTCGTCGACCCGGAGAACTCCGTGTTCCACCGGTTCTGGTCGAGCGGGGACGGCCGGCCCCTCGCGGGCACCTCGCGCATCGAGGGGATCGGCCGCCCGCGCGTGGAGCCGAGCTTCCTGCCCGCGGTCATCGACCGGATGATCGCTGTCCCCGACGCGGCGTCCATCGCCGCCATGCGGTTGCTGGAAACGCTGACCGGCCGCAGGGCAGGCGCGTCGACCGGGACGAACCTGTGGGGCACGGTGCTGCTGGCCTGCGAGCTGGCGTCCGCGGGCCGCCACGGCAGCGTGGTCACGCTGATCTGCGACGGCGGGGAACGGTACGCCGACACCTGCTACTCCGAGTCGTGGCTCGCGGCGGCCGGCCTCGACCCGCGGCCCTTCACCGAGATCCTCCAACGCGCCACGGCCGCCGGCAGGTGGCCGGACTGACGGCGGCTGTCCTGTCACACGCCTGTCGTGCGGCGGTGATGTGTTCGCGGAGAATGTCACCATGGCCGGCGTGACGGGCGAAATCCTCGATCAGGAGCAGGTAGACAAACCGCAGGCTNACATCGCCGGCACGGGGGTGCGCCCTGGTGTCGTCGAGCTCGAAGTCCGCGGCGATCACGCGGGAACGCTCGCTGGCACGCTCGAACTCGGCGATCACGTCGGCCAGCGTTTCGCCGTCGGCGACGACGAAACTGCCGTCGTCACCGGTGGCGTAGCCGTCGCAGGCGGACTCGTCCAGGCCGAGCAGGGTGCGTTGGAACCAGATGCGCTCGGCGGTGGCGGCGTGTTTGATCAGCCCGATCGGTGTGGTCAGGGAGACGACCAGGCGCCGCCGTGCGTCGGTCTCGGACAGCCCTCGCGCGGTGTCGATGAGTGCTTGCCGGTTGCGGTCAAGCAGGCTCTCCAACATGAGACGTTCGGGTCCAGTGGTCAGGCGGGGCCAGATGAACATCAATTGTCCAGCTTTCTGAGTCGAAAGGACATCAACAGACCGGCTCGTCGTCTTCGCCTGAACGGGACAGCGGCGATGTGCGACCCGGGTGCTTTCACCTGTCCGGCTCCGCCCGACCGAGCGCGGCGCGCAGCGTCGCCAGGTGCTCGACGGGCTCCGGTCGCGGTCGAGCTCCGTGGCGAGCCCGGCGAAGCCTGGAGCTGCACCACTTCCCGGACACGCGCAGCACGCGCAGCACGCGCGGAAGTTCCTATTGCCCGATCGGGAGGGTACCGGCCGGCCCTGCGGCTGCCGGGGGGCGGGCGACGATGGCCCCGCCGAGGTCGATGGCCTCGCCGAGGTATCCGACGCGCCCGCGGAGGCTGCGCATGAGTTCCCCCGTCCTCGATCTTCCCCGGGCCGGCCTACCCGCCGGGGATCCCGCCTCGTATCCCGCCGTGGATCCCGATGAGTACATCGCCGCCCTGATGCGCTGGCACTTCACCGCGTCGACGGGCAGCCCGTTCTGGCTGCGCCGGGCGCNCAGCCTCGACTTCGACCCGATCGCCGACGTGCGTACCTTCGCCGATCTGCGCCTGTTCCCGAACGTCGTGGACGAGTTCCGGGACGTGCCCGTCGAGGACCTGATCCCACGGGGCNTCACCGGCGAGGACCGGGTGATCGCCGGTGTCTACGAGAGCGGCGGCACCACCGGGTCGCCGAAGCGGTTCGTCATGTTCGACCGCTGGATGGAGTTCGCGCTCGGNTGGGACGAACACCACTACGCCGCTGTCGGGCCGGCGAACGTGNTGGCGGTCGCCCCCAGCGGCCCACACATGTTCGGCGAGTTCGCCGCGCGCCGCGCGCGTCGCCACGACGGTCTGCGGTTCACCGTAGACCTCGACCCACGGTGGATCAAGCGGCTCATCGAGCGGGACGGGCCCGGCGCGGCGGACGCCTACGCCGAGCACATCGTCGACCAGGCCGCGCACATTCTGACCACCCAGGCGGTGGGCATCCTCATCACCACGCCCCCGCTGCTCGAACGGATGGCGCGCCGCGACGACCTCGTCGGGCTGATCCGCAAGAACGTCCGGTTCATCTGCTGGAGCGGCGCCCACATGGACGCGGACTCCCGGGAGATCTTTCAGACGGAGGTCTTCCCCGGCATCCCGCTCAAGGGCCTGTACGGCAGCACCACCATCCTCGGGATGTCCCGGGAGCGGCCGGGGGAGGGCCTCGACGGCCTCGCGCTGTTCGACCCGCCGAGCCCGTACATCGTCTTCCGGGTCGTCGATCCCGCGACCGGGCAGGACGTGGCCCTCGGTGACCGCGGGCAGGTCGTGATGAACCACCTGACCAAGTACGCCCTCATCCCGAACAACCTCGAACGCGATCACGCCGTCGCCGCCGAGCCGCCGCCGGGCTGGCTCGGCTGTTCGGTCGCCGACGTCGGACCGGTCGCCACGTTCGACGATCATGCAGTCATCGAAGGGGTCTACTGATGGGCGAGGGAATCCACCTCGACGCGCTGGGGCCCGCCGGGCCCTACCGCAGCCGTAACCGCCGCCCGCTGACCTCGCTGTCCGGGGCGCAGATCGGCGAGATCAGCCAGGTGCCGTCGCTGTACGCGCGGCGCACCATCGCGGCGATGCGCGCCGCCGGGGTGCTGCCCGGCGCGCAACGCCTCGACGCCCTGGACGCGGCGGCCGAGCTGTTCGGCTCCGCCTCGCTCGGCGGGTTCGGCCCGGACGCGTACGTGGAGCTGGTCTCCACCGCCTCGGGGGTGCCGCGCGCGGTGGTCCGCCAGTCGGTCGAGTGGATCGTGGACGTCCTGCGCTCGCAGCGTCACACGGTGGAGCTGGCGATGCCGCGGGGCGCCGTCGGCGACTGGCGTGACGAGCGGACCAGCGCGGGCTCGGCGGTGTGGGCGCGCCGCGGCGAGGTGTTCGCGGTGCACGCGGCCGGGAACACCCCGGCGGTGCACGGGCTGTGGCCGGAGGCGCTCGCCCTGGGCTACAAGGTGGTGGTGCGCCCGTCCGCCCGCGAGCCGTACACCGCGTTCCGGCTGGTGGAGGCCCTGCGCCAGGCCGGCTTCCCACCGGCGACGGTGACACTGCTGCCGTGCGACTACGCCGTCGCCGATCTGATCATCGCCGAGGCCGACTACGCGATCGTCTACGGCGGCCAGGACGTCGTCGACAAGTACAGCGCCATCCCCACCGTGCTCACCCAGGGCCCCGGGCGTTCGAAGATCCTCGTCACGGCGGACGTCGACTGGCGGGAGAAGATCGACATCATCGCCGCCTCGGTCAGCCACCTCGGCGGTACGGCCTGCACGTGCGCGAGCGCGGTGCTCGTCGAGGGCGACCCGGAGCCGCTGGCCCGGGCGCTGGCCGAGCGGCTGGGTCGGATCCCGAGCCTGCCGGCCGACCATCCGGACGCCACCCTCACGGTGCAGCCGACCGCGTCGGTGGTCGAGGTCGACCAGTACCTGCACAAGGTCGCCGGGGACGCCCGGCCGCTGCTCGGGGGCGACACCATCGTCGACGAGCTGGCCTCCGGCGGCGCGGTGCTGCGCCCGGCCGTGCACCTGGTCGATTCCAGCAGCGCCACGCAGCTCGGCGTCGAGCTGCCCTTCCCCTGCGTCTGGGTCGGGCCGTGGCAGCCGGCGGACGGGATCGCCCCGCTGCGCGACTCGCTCGTCCTCACCGCGATGACCACCCGCGCCGAGCTGATCGACGCCCTGCTCGACGAACCGTCGATCACCAATCTCTATCTCGGCGACAATCCCACCACCTGGCTGCGCCCGGGAATTCCGCATGACGGATATCTCGGCGAGGTTCTCATGCGTACCAAGGGAATGATCCGCACATCGGTCGGACCGAGCGTGGCCTGACCCGTCGGCGCGGACGGCGTGGTTCGCGCCGCCGCTGCGGTGGCGTCGCCGGCTCCCCGCGACCGGCGACGCCACCCACCACCGGCTCTCAGCTCGCGGGGGTCAGCAGGCAGGTGCAGCTTCCGTGCGCGACGAGCTTGCCGGCGGAATTGGTGACCTGAGCCTCGGCGGTCGCCGTCCGGCGCCCCACGTGAACCGTCCGCCCGACGCATTCCAGCGCCGCCGCGTCGAGATTCACCGAACGCACAAAGTTCACCTTCAGTTCCAGCGTCGTGTAGAAGACCTCGGGTGGCAGGCTCGTGTACACGGCGCTGCCCATCGCCGTGTCCATCAGCGTCGCGATGACGCCGCCGTGCACCGTGAACATCGCGTTGGCCGCGGCCGGCGACGGCTGCAGCGTCCAGACCGTCCGCCCCACCTCCAGGGTTCGCATCCGCACGCCCAGCGAGTGGCCCACGCCGACCCCCTCCGTGAGGCCGTGTTCCAGCAGTACGCGAAGGTCGTCGATGCGCTTGGTGACCTCGGCCTGCGCGCTGACGCCGTTGTGCTCCACGGCCGCACCTCCCTGTTGTGGACGGGGCCGAATGTCGGGACACGATATCCGCAGCGGCGGACCGGTGTCGCCGGGTCGCCGCCGCGGCAAACAACGGCCGAACTCGCGTCGACTTGGCGGTGCCGCCTGCCGGAATATCCGGTGAACCGCGACGACCGGAGGCCCGGAATTCCTTTCGCGGTAACCTTCGGTTGATTCACCGGCGCTTATTGTCCCCGGCGATGGATCGATTGGAGAGGCGGTTGTTTCGTTGACCCGCCGGCGTCGGATTGTCAGGCTTGCGGAGGCGGCATCGAGCGGGTCGGAAGTCCGGCAGAAAGGCTCCGTGCCGTCCGGTCGGGTCGGGGGAGCGTTACCGGCCGCCTGTTTTTCCCGCCCTCGCGCGGCCACGTCCGGCCACCGCAACCGCACCGGACACCTGCCCAGAACGGGAGAGCATCTATGCGAGGTACGACGCTGCCCGGCGCCCTCGACGAGGCCGCGGCGACCGGGCCCGACGTCGCCGTGAGCTTCCCCTCCTCGGCCGAGCGGCTCACCCTGGCCGAACTCGCCGCCCGCACGACCGCGCTCGCCCGTGCCCTGGTCGCCGACGGTGTGGCGCCCGGGGAACGGATCGGGGTGTTCAGCCGCAACAACGCCGACTTCGTGACCGCGGTCATCGCCGTCGGCCGGGCCGGCGCCGCCGCCTGCCCGCTGCCGCTGCCGACCTCGGCGGGTGACCTCGCCGGCTACGCCGCCCGGATCGCCGCCGTGACGAGCGCGGCCGGCGTCTCCCGCGTGCTGGTCGGGGCGGGCGCCGACGGCCTGACCCGCCGGCTCGCGCCGGTGCTGGGCGCGCTGCGGTTCGACGGCATCGCCGGGCTCACCCGATCGGCCCGCGACGGCGTGGCGCTGCCGGCCGTGTCGCCGTCCGACCTGGCCATCGTGCAGTTCACTTCGGGCAGCACCGCCGTGCCCAAGGGCGTCGTGCTGACCCACCGCAACGTCGTGCACGGCACCGCGGCCATCGTCGACGGCATCGGGCTGGGCGACGGCGACCACGGCGCCACCTGGCTGCCGCTTTACCACGACATGGGCCTGTTCGGCGCGCTGAGCGCGATCCTCACCGCGGTGCCGATGACGATCTGGTCGCCGACGACGTTCATCAAGGACCCGGCGTCCTGGCTGCGCGCGTTCGCCGAGATCGGCGCCACCGTCGCCCCGTCGCCGAACTTCGGCTACGACGCCCTGCTGGCGGCGCTCGGCCCGGACGAGCTCGCGGGCCTGGACCTGCGCCGCTGGCGGGTGGCCCTCAACGGCGCGGAGCCGGTGAGTCCGGTCACGGTGGCGCGCTTCGGCGCGCACTTCGCCCCGGCCGGATTCGCCCCCGAGGCGATGTTCCCCGTCTACGGGATGGCCGAGGCGACCCTTGCCGTCACGTTCCCGCCCCTGGGCCGGCCGCCGGTGACGACCTGGGTCGACCGCGACCGGCTGGCCCGCGACGGCATCGCCGTGCCGGTGCCCGCGGGCGCCGCCGCGGCACGCGGGCTGGTCGGCGTCGGGCGGCCGGTGCGGGGGATGCGGCTGCGGATCGTCGACGACGAGCGCCGCACCGTCGCCGACGGCACCGTCGGGGAGATCGAGATCGCCGGCGACGCGGTCACCGCCGGCTACCTCACCGCCGGGGGCACGCCCACGGCGATCGAGGCGGACCCGTCCGGTGAACGGTGGCTGCCGACCGGCGATCTGGGCTTCCTGCTCGCCGGCGAGCTCCACGTGAGCGGCCGGCGCAAAGAAATGATCATCGTGCGAGGGGTGAACTACTACCCCGAGGACGCCGAGGCCCTCGTCCGCGACGCCCCGGGGGTGCACCGCCGCCGGTGCGTCGCCGTCGCCGCCGCCGACACCGACGAGTCCGGAGCCGGGGTCGAGTCGNTGACCGTGATCGCCGAGACCACCCTCGACGACGCCGCCGACCGGGTGCGGCTGGCCGCCGACCTGCGGGTCGCCGTCGGGTCCGCGCTCGGACTGGCCGAGGTGTCGGTGCGCCTGGTCGCCCCCGACGCCCTCCCGCGGACCTCGAGCGGGAAGTTCCGCCGCGCCGAGGCCCGCGACCTCGCCCGCCAGTGATCCCCGGACAGTGATCCCCGACGGAGGTAGGCCCGCCATGCACGGCTACGACGTCTTCCGCCACTACGAGCAGAAGCGCTGGACCCTCGCCGAGCTGCCGTTCGACGACATCGACCGCGACCGCGTGCGGCCCGAGTACGTCACGATGGTCAAGAGCTCGGTGATGGGGGAGGCGAACTCGATCGCCGCCCAGCACGGCTTCCTCAACGAGTTCGACGACTACGACTTCTCGACCTTCGTGGCCGTCTGGGGCTACGAGGAGCTGCAGCACCACTTCGCGTTCCGGACCTGGCTGGACGCGGTCGGCGTGACGATGCCCGCCGCCCCCGTCGAGGCGATGCGCNCCCCCTACGCGCCGGGCACCACGCCGAGCGCGACGCTCGCCACGAACATCATCTCCGAGTTGACGGTGAACCACGTCTACCGGTCCGTGGCGGCCTGGGTCGACGAGCCGGTCCTGCGCTCGCTGATGCTGCGCGCCAGCCGGGACGAGNCCGGACACGCCCGCGAGTTCCTGCACTACGCGCGCAGGCGGCTGGCGGCGCATCCCGGCGAGCTGCCCTCGGTGCTGGAGACGCTGTACGTCTACACCTCCGAGGCGCGGATCAAGCATCCGGTCGGGGTGTTCAAGAGCGGNCTGGCCGAGGTCGCCGACCACGAGACCATCGACACCGCGTTCGACCTGTTCCTCGCGGGCATCGCCACCGAGGGCGAACTCGACCGGCTCCAGGACAACATCCGCCGGGCCTTCGCCGCCCTGACCGGGCTGGACCTGAGCACCAACGGCCGCGTCCGCCGCCGCCTCGCCGAGGCGCTGGCATGACCGCCCCCGAGCTGCCCTGGGCGGTCCTGGCCGACTACCGCTGCTTCGGCTGCTCGCCGCACAACCCCCACGGCCTCGCGCTGGAGTTCGACGAGCATCCCGAGGGCCTGCAGGCCGTCTTCGAACTCGGCCGCAGCTACGAGTCGTACCCGGGGGTCGTCCACGGCGGGCTGCTCGGCGTCGTCTGCGACGAGACGATGGGCAACCTCATCGTCGTGCGCACCGGGCTGGTGGCCTTCACCGTCAGCATGCGGATGCGCTACCTCGCCCCGGTCGCCACCGGGCACGGCTACACCTGCGTGGCCCGCCTCACCGCCGGCGCGGACGCCGGTTCGCCCCTGATCGGCGCGACCGCGGAGATCGTCGACGCCGACGGCGTCCCGGTCGTCACCGCGTCCGCGACCTACCNCAACGTCCCCTTCGGCACCGCCCGGGACCGCATCGCCCTGACCAACTCCGAGGCCGACCGCCTCCACCAGGCGATGTCCCCTGCTCCGGCGATGTCCCCTGCTCCGGCGATGTCCCCTGCTCCGGCGATGTCCCCTGCTCCGGCGATGTCCCCTGCTCCGGCGCTGTCCACCGTCCCGGGGCCGTCCGCCACCGCGGACGTCCCCGTCCCCGCTGAGGAGACCCCGTGACCACCGACGCCGACATCCTCCGGCAGATCACCGAGATCGTCGCCCGGGAGCTCGCCGTGCCCGCCGAGTCCCTTGCCGCCGACACCGACCTGCGGGCCATCGAGGGCGCCGACTCCGTCCGGCTGCTGCGGGTCGTCGCCAGGGTCGAGCAGACCTGGGACGTCGAGCTGGACGACGAGGATGTCTTCACCGTCTCTTCCGTCTCCGAGCTGGCCGCGGTCGTCGGCACGGCGCTGCAGGTGAAGGCGGCATGACCACCTCCGTCGAGCTCGCCGCCGCCACGCCCGCGCCCACGCCCGCGGGCGAGACCAACCAGCACTACGACCTCGACCCGGAGATCTTCGGGCTTTTCCTCGACCCGCTGCGCAAGTACTCCTCCGGGCTCTACCGGCGCCCCGGGCTCACCCTCGCCGAGGCGCAGATCGCCAAGCTGCACTTCGTCGCCGACCGGCTGCGGCTGGCCCCCGGGCAGCGGCTGCTCGACGTCGGCTGCGNCTGGGGGTCGCTGATCCTGTTCATGGCGCGGGAGTACCGCGCCGAGGTCACCGGGGTCAGCCCGGCCGGACGCCAGCACGAGTTCATCGCAGGCCGCGCCGCGGAGCTGGGCCTGACCGACCTCGTCTCCACCCGTGTCGGGAAGTTCGCCGACGTCGAGCTCCCGGCGCGCTCGTTCGACGCGGTCACCATGCTCGGCTCGATCGTCCACATGCCCGACGTCGACGGGGCGGTGCGTCGCGCCCGGTCCATGCTGCGCCGCGGCGGCCACTTCTACGTGTCGGAGAGCTGCTTTCGCAACGCCGCGGCGCGCGACGAGTTCGATCGCCGCGCCGGCACCGAGTTCGTCCGCAACTCCATCTTCGGCTGGGGCGACATGCGGCCGCTGTCGGAACTCGTCCGCGCCGTCGAGGACGCCGGCTTCTCGGTGACGAGCGTCGACGACCTCACCGACGACTACCGCCGCACGATCGACGACTGGCTGGCCCGCGTCGCCGCCGGCGCGGCGGCGATCGACGACCTGCGCCCGGGCACGGCGGCGGAGCTGACCCGCTACCTGGAGGTCGCGAACGCCGGATGGGGCTTCACGACCAAGCACTACGCGCTGGTCTGCCGCAACGCCCGCTGACCGGAGGAACGCTGACCGGAGGAACGATGACGACCACGACCGAGCCGTCCACCCCGAGCGCCACGACGATCCCGACAATCCCGGCCCGGTCGGTCGGGCTGCCCGCCGAGGACCTCGACCGGGCGGTCACCGCCTTCATGACCGCCTCCCCGGTGACCCGCCGGTGGGACGTCGAGACCGCCTTCGACTGGGCGGCGGNCGACGCCGACCGGCTCACCGAGGGGCAACGTTCCGCCGTCCGGTTCATCACGTTCATCGAGGACCACCTGCCGGGCTACTTCGCCCTCTACGGCAGCCGGTTCCCGCTCGACAGCGACGTCGACGTCGAGACGTTCCTGCTCAACCGCGAGATCTACCACTTCACGGTGCGCTGGGCGCAGGAGGAGGACAGCCACGCCCGCGCCCTGTTCCGCTACCAGGTGGAGTCGGGCATCGCGCAGCCGGNGGCGCTGCGCCGCGAGCTCGCCGAGGAGGGGCGCAAGCAGTTCGCGCTGCCCCACGAGCATCCGGCCGCGCTGTTCGCCTACACGCTCGTGCAGGAGAAGGCCACCCAGATCTACTACCAGAACCTGCGGGCCGTCGTCGGCGACCCGGTGCTCGCCGAGGTGCTGGGCCGACTCAGCCGCGACGAGGCCCGCCACTTCACGTTCATGGCCGACATGGTCGACCTCTACCTGCGCCGCTACGGCGACGCCGTCGTCGAACCGATCAGGGAGGCCATCGCGCAGTTCCGGATGCCGCTGGCGGACACGCTGCGNGGCTACTGGCGCTGGGCGCTGCGGATCGCCGACACCGCCCACTACGACCACACCGAGGCCTACGAGCACCTCGTCCGGGTCGTGCGCCGCGCGGTGGACGCGCCGTCCGACCGCGTCGACGAACTGGCCAGCTTCGTGCGGGCCTGCCGCGCGACGGACCCGACCCCCGCGCCGCGGTAGCGCGGTGCCCAACCGCCCGCCCCCACTCCAGGAGCCCGCCGTGGACCTCGGCACCGACACGTCCTCCGTCCTGGCCGCCGGTCCCGCGACGGCCCTGACCCCGNCGGCGGCTCTCACCGTCGACCAGGCGGCGCTGAACATCTTCGACCCCGCCTGGCATCACGACACGTTCCCGAACTACCAGGTTCTGCGCGAGGCCGGCCCGTTCGCNCCCGGCCCGCTGGGCCTGCGGCTGGTGACCCGCTACCGGGAGGTCGAGGCGATCCTGGCCGACTCGGCGTGGAGCCACGCCGAGGAAGGCGCGATCATGCATCCCGACAGCGACGGCTCGGACCTGCCGACGTCGTTTCTGTGGATGGAACCGCCGGACCACACCCGGATCCGCCGGCTCGTCGGCAAGGCGTTCAGCGCGCGGCGGATCGAGGCGCTGCGCGCGCGGGTCACCGAGGTCGCGGGCGGGCTCGTCGACGCCGCGATCGCCGCGGGCGAGGTCGACCTGGTCGAGGCGATCGCCTACCCGCTGCCGCTGACGATGATCGCCGAGCTGATGGGCGTGCCGGTGGCCGACCACGCGGCGGTGCGGTCGATGTCCTTCGGGCTCGCCCGCGGCCTGGACCCCGACGTCCTGCTGTCCCAGGCCNAGATCGACCTGCGGCGCGAGTCCGCGGCGGCGTTCCGGGAGTACTTCACCGATCTCGTCGCCCGCCGCCGTGCCGACCCGGCCGACGACCTTGTCAGCGCGCTGGCCCTGGCGGAGGCGGAGGGCGATCGGCTGACCGCCGACGAGATGCTCTCGACCCTGGTGGTACTGCTCGTCNCCGGCCACGAGACGACGGTGAGCCTGATCTCCAGCACGTTCCTGATGCTGATGCGTCACCCCGACCAGTACGCGGCGCTGCGGGCGCGGCCGGATCTGGCGGCGCCGGCCGTGGACGAGCTGATGCGCTACTGCACCCCCTCGCACCTCACGACCCGGGTCGCCACCCGCGACGTCGAGGTGCTCGGTGAGCAGTTCGCCGCCGGCGACGGGGTGATCATCCTGCTCGCGTCGGCGAACCGCGACGCCGGGCGCTACGCCGACCCCGAGCGGCTCGACCTCGCCCGGTACGCGGGCGGCGCCGCGGTGCCCCGCCACCTCGCCTTCGGCCGCGGGCACCACTACTGCATCGGCGCGCCGATGGTGCGCCTGGAGATGGAGCTGCTGCTGCGGACGTTGGCGCGGCGCGCTCCCCGGCTGACGCCGCTGGTCGACCCGCCGCCCTACCGTCCCAACCTCGTCGTGCGGGGCATCGCCGAACTGCCGGTGCGGATCGACGGCTGAGACCCGCAGCGCCGCCCAGCCGGGTGTGACGGGGCTCACGCCGCTTGTCAGGCGTCCGACACTCCGGTGACGTGCGGCGGGAAGGTGCGGTTCACCAGAGGTTATCTGGCACCGTTAGGCTTGCGCTCGACGCCCCTGTGGAGGTGGCAATGGAGTTGCGGCACCTGGTGTCATTCCTTGCTATCGCGGACGAGCTGCATTTCGGCCGCGCTGCCGCTCGACTACATCTTTCGCAGCCATCCCTGAGTCAACAACTACAACGACTGGAACGAAGTCTCGGTGTCGAGCTGGTGGCCCGGACGTCCCATGATGTCCGGCTCACCGCCGCCGGAAAGGCCTTCGAGGCCGAGGCGCGGGCCATCATCTCGCAGATGCGCAAGGCCACCCACACCGCCCGCGAGGTCGCGGCCGGCCGGACCGGGGTGGTGAGCGTCGGGTACAACTTNCCCGGCGGCCAGCACGTCGTCCCGGCCGCACTCACGAAGATGTCGGCCGACTACCCCGACGTCAGCGTCACGCTGGTCGAGCAGCGCACCGGTCCACAGCTTTCCGCGCTCNCCGCCGGCGATCTCGACATCGCCATCGTCTACGGCCGTCCGACCTCGCCCGAGTTCCGCTCCCGGCGGCTTTTCCGGGTGCCGCTCGTCGCGGTCGTCGGCCATGGGCACACGTGGGCGGGTCGCGGTGGCATTCCCTTCGGGGAACTTGCCCGCCAACAGTGCGTCCTGTTCGCCCGGGAGAAGAGCCCGGCGATGTACGACGCGATCCAGGCGGCCGCCGAGGCCAGCGGCATCACCCTGTCGGTCGCCCACGAGGTGGACGACCCGAGTGCGACAGCGATCGTCGTGTCGGTGAAACCGCTGGTCGGGTTCGCCTCGGCGTCGCGCGGGCTGCACATCGGCTCCGCGGTCGGGGGCCCGCGGCCGGCCGCCGTCCAGCTCTACGACCCGGTCCCCACCCTGGACCTCTACGTGGTCTGGCGGGCGGCGAACTCGGCGCCGCTGGTGGACATCTTTGTCGACTGTATCGAGGCCGCCCGGCCGTTCCAGGTTCCAGCATACGGACGTGCCGAATCAAGAGTGAGGCGATAGGAAAGGCCGACCGTTCATTCAGGGAAAGCGCCTTGCCGCGTTCTCGGAATAATCCGAGACTCGGGCGTGAAAAGCTGAAACGCACTTCAGGAGTGCGGATGGCTGCGTCCGCGCCACGCGGAAAGGTGATGACGAGTGCAGAAATCCACCTCGGCCGGCGGTCCCGTCCTGCCGGACGACCAGGGCCTCTGGTCCGTGGTCGACCGGGGCGCCCAGGCGCACCCCGAGCGGCCCCTGCTGGGCCGTACCGACCTTCCCGGCGAGGCGATCCACGAGATCAGCAGCGGCGAGTTCGCCGAGCAGGCCCGGGCGGTGGCGNCCGAGCTGCTGGCCCTCGGGGTCGCGCACGGCGACCGGGTCGCCGTCATGGGGCGCACCGGCTACCACTGGGTGCTGCTGAGCGTCGCCGCCCTCGGCGTCGGCGCGGTGATCGTCCCCGTGTACCCGACGGCCTCGCAGGTGCAGGTCCGCCACGTCCTGACCGATTCCGGCGCCGCGTGGGCGTTCGCCGAGACCGACGAGCAGGTGCGGCAGGTCAGCGAGGCCGGCGCCGCCGAGCTGCGCCGCCCGGCGTGGCGCCTGGGGCAGGTCGACGACTGGGTGGCCGCGGCGGCGGGCTCGACCGATGCTGCGGCCGACGCCGACGCCGACGCCGACGCCGGGGCGCGCCGCGCCGCGCTCGACGAGGAGTTCGTCCAGCGGTCCGGCAAGGTCCGCGCCGACGACCTGGCAATGATCATCTACACCAGTGGCACCACGGGCCTGCCGAAGGGCTGCATGCTCACCCACCGCAACATGTTCGCCTCCTCGGCGGGCACGGTGGAGCAGACCGGCGAGCTGTTCCGGACCGCCCCCCAGGATGGACCCCGGGGCGCCCAGGACGGCGCCCAGGACGGCACGCTGGCCCCGGCGCAGGCCACGACGGCGCTGTGCCTGCCGCTGTCGCACGTGTTCGGCCAGACGATCTTGTTCGCCTGCCTCTACGCGGGGACGCGCACCGTCCTGCTCCCCGGGATTCCCGAGCTGCTGCCAGCGATGACGCGGATCCGCCCGACGTTCCTGGCCCTCGTGCCGTACGCGCTGGAGAAGATCCGCAAGCGGGTCCGGGACCTGCCCTCCGACGACGTCTCCGCGGCGTTCGGCGGTCGGCTGACCCAGGTGATCTGCGGCGGCGCCTCGCTCGACGACACCACCGCGGCGTTCTTCGCCAGCGCGGGCGTCACCGTGCTGAACTGCTACGGCCTGACCGAGGCCGCCACGGCGGTCACGGTGAACGCCCCGGCCACCAACCGGCGCGGGACCGTCGGACGGCCGATCCCGGGAACGACGGTCGCGATCGCCGACGACGGGGAGGTGCTCGTCCAGGGCGCCAACGTCTCGCCCGGCTACTGGTCGGCCGGTGAGCGCGCCGTCGGCCGCGACGCCACCGGGCCGGGAGAGGACCGCTGGCTGCACACCGGCGACGTCGGCCACCTCGACCCCGACGGCTACCTGGTCATCACCGGGCGCCGCAAGGAGATCCTGGTGACCAACAGCGGCAAGAACGTCGCGCCGACGCCGCTGGAGGACCGGGTCCGGCTNCACCGGCTGGTCAGCAACTGCATGGTCGTCGGGGAGGCCCGCCCGTTCGTCTCGGCGCTGATCACCGTGGATCCGGCGCCGCTGGCCGTCTGGGCGGAGGCGAACGGCGTACCGCTCGACGGTGGGCAGGACTGGCGGGAGCACCCCCGGCTGCTCGCCGAGCTCCAGCTCGCCGTCGACGACGCCAACAGCCTCGTCTCCCGGGCCGAGTCGATCCGAAAGTTCCGCGTGCTCGACGGCGACTTCACCGTCGAACGCGGACATCTCACACCTTCCATGAAGCTTCGCCGCGCGATCATCGAACGGGAATTCACCGAGGCGATCGCCTTTCTTTACCAGTGATCTGCACCACTCGATTGAGTGGCCTTATCGGCCGATGAGATGTCGGCCGGTCCGTTGACCAGCGATCTGACCTGTCAGCACCATGACAAGGTAGCCGGCCCGCACGCTGCGCTGCCGGCCGCCGGGCGGCCGCCGGCGGCCTACAACCGGGAGGACAAATCCATGTACGACGTCATCGTGGTGGGCGCACGCTGCGCCGGATCGCCTCTGGCGATGCTGCTGGCCCGGCGCGGGCACAAGGTGCTCGTGGTGGACCGCGCCACTTTTCCGAGTGACACCGTCTCCACGCACTACATTCATCAGGCCGGTCTGTCCCGACTTCAGGACTGGGGCATTCTGGACCGTCTCGTCGCCACCGAGCCGCCGGCGATGCGGCACCTGACGTTCTCCTACACGGACATCTTTCTCGAGGGTTTCGCGGACCCGATCGACGGAATCACCGAGGTGTATTCCCCGCGCCGGACGATCCTCGACGAGATCCTCGTCGACGAGGCGCGCAAGGCCGGTGCCGAGGTCGTCGAGGGCTTCACCGTCACCGACGTGATCTTCGCCGACGGGCGCGCCGCCGGCGTGCGCNGACGGATCGGCGACGGCCCGGAACGCGAGTTCACCGCCCGGTTCGTCGTCGGTGCCGACGGCCGCAACTCCACCGTGGCGGGCCTGGTCGGGGCCGAGATCTACCGGTCCGTCCCCGCGGCGTGCTTCGTGTACTACTCGTACTACGACGGGCTGGACTGGACCTTCCAGCACCGCACCGGCTTCGGTCAGCAGCAGCTCGGCGCGTGGCCGACGCACCACGGTCAGCACCTCGTCGCCGTCATGCGCCGCAAGGAGCGGATGCGGGAGTTCCGGGCGGACGTCGAGGGCAGCTTCCACGAGATCATCGACCAGGTCGTGCCCGAACTCGGCGAGGACCTGCGCGCCAACGGAAAGCGGGCGGAGAACTTCCGCGCCATGGCCTACCCGGACAACTTCTACCGCCGTTCCGCCGGCCCCGGCTGGGCGCTCGTCGGCGACGCCGGATACCACAAGGACCCGTTCACCGGCTGGGGTATCACCGACGCGCTGAAGTACTCCGAGGTGCTCGCCGAGAAGCTGCACGAGGGCCTCTCCGGTTCGCGCCCGACCGACGAGGCGGTCGAGGAGTACACGAAGATCCGTGACGCCGAGAGCAACGGCACCTTCGAACTCACCTGCAGCCTCGCGGAACTCAGCCTCACCCCCTACTACGACTCCGTGTTCCGCGCCACCAGCATGAGCCCGGAATACACGACGAAGTTCTTCGGCCTCATCGCCGGCGGAATTCCCGGCGAGGAGTTCTTCGCCCCGGCGAACCTCGAGCGGCTCTACGAGGACGTCAACATGCCGGCCGACCGAAGGATTGTCACCCGATCCTGACAGCCGCCGTTCTGCCGCGCGCCACCTGCGCGCCGACCGCCACGAAAGGCACGAAAGGGAAGGGCCCGCAGATGCCCGCAGTCAGGTTCACGGCCCTCGGCGACAGCTTCGTCGAGGGTCGCGGTGACGTCGCCGCCGACGGTTCCTACATCGGCTGGGCCAGCCGGTTCGCCCGCCGGATGGGCGTGCCCGCCCGCGAGGTCCGCAACCTCGGCGCCTACCAGACGACCACGCAACAGGTCGTCGACCGGCAGTTGCGCCCGGCCCTGGCCCGCAAGTCGCCGCTGATCGGCGTGGTGGTCGGCGTCAACGACCTCGTCCAGGACTTCGACCCCGACCGGTTCGCCCGCAACCTCGACACGATCTTCCGGTCGCTGGCGGGCCTGGACACCACGGTGTTCACCGCCAGCTACCCCGACATCCCCGCGAACCTGCCGCTGCCGGAGGAGTTCCGCGGCCTGCTGCGCGAACGGTTCGTGTTTGCGAACACCGTCCTCGCCGAGGTGTGCGCGGCGACCGGGACGCTGCGCCTGGACATCGCCGTCCACGCCGACTGGGCCGGGCGGCGGCTGTGGAGCCCCGACGGCCTGCACCCGAACGCCGAGGGACATCGCCTGTTCGCCGAGCAGATGGCGGACCTCGTCGAGCGCACGTCCTGGCTGACGNCTGCCTGAGCCGCACCGCCCGCCGGCGTCGCCCGGCAGAGAAGGGAAGATCGTGACCCAGCCAGCGCTCCCCCTGAGCCCGTCCGAGCCCGACGGTTTCGACGACCGTCGGCTCGCCCGGACCCCGATCGCGATTGTCGGCATGTCGGGCCTGTTCCCGATGGCCCGCAACCACCGCGAGTACTGGCAGAACGTCGTCGACGGCGTGGACTGCACGACCGAGGTGCCCTCCTCGCGGTGGGATCTGAACGACTACTACGACAGCGACCCCGCCTCGCCGGACAAGACCTACTCGCGGCGCGGCGCCTTCATCCCGGACGTCGAGTTCAGCCCGCTGGAGTTCGGCCTGCCGCCGAACCAGCTCGAGGTCACCAGCACGATGCAGACCCTCAGCCTCGGCGTCGCCCGTGACCTGCTGCGCGACGCCGGCGCCCGCGACGCCGCGGGGGTGGACGCGGACTGGTACGACTCGGGCCGCACCGGCGTCGTGCTCGGCACGACCGGCCCGGTCCCGCTCATGCACCCGCTCGCGGCCCGGCTGTCCACGCCGGTGCTGCGCGCGGCGGTGCGCAGCTGCGGGCTGAGCGAGGCCGACGCCGACGCGATCAGCCGCAAGTACGTGGAGGCCTACGCACCCTGGGAGGAGAACTCCTTCCCGGGTCTGCTCGCGAACGTGGTGGCCGGCCGGGTCGCCAACCGGCTCGGCCTCGGTGGGATGAACACGACGGTCGACGCGGCCTGCGCGGCGTCGCTGTCCGCGGTCCGCCTCGCCGTGGCGGAGCTGGTCGACGGCCGCGCCGACACGATGATCACCGGCGGCGTCGACACCGAGAACACGATCTTCATCTACATGTGCTTCTCGAAGGTCCAGGCGCTGTCCAAGAGCGGCACGATCAGCCCCNTCTCCGACGACGCCGACGGCACCCTGCTCGGCGAGGGCATCGGCATGCTGGCGCTGCGCCGCCTCGCCGACGCCCGTCGCGACGGCAACCGCATCTACGCCGTGATCCGTGGGATCGGCTCGTCCAGCGACGGCCGGTCCAAGAGCATCTACGCTCCCCGCGCCGAGGGGCAGCGCGTGGCGCTGGACCGTGCCTACCACGACGCGGACTGCTCGCCGGCGTCGGTGGAACTGTTCGAGGCCCACGCCACCGGCACCGCGGTCGGCGACCGCACGGAGCTCACCGCGCTCGGCGGCCTGCTGCGCGACGCCGGTGACGAGCGCAACTACGCGGCGCTGGGCAGCGTCAAGTCCCAGATCGGGCACACCAAGGGCGCCGCCGGCACCGCCAGCCTGATCAAGCTCGCCCTCGGCCTCTACCACAAGGTGCTGCCGCCGACGATCAACGTCGAGCGGCCGAACAGCGCCGTCGACTTCACCGACGCCCCCTTCTACGTCAACGTCGCGAACCGGCCGTGGATCCGCGACCCGCACCGCCCGGCGCGCCGGGCCGCGGCGTCCGCGATGGGCTTCGGCGGGACGAACTTCCACGTGGTCCTCGAGGAATACTCGGGCGACCGCTCGGNCGTGCAGGTGCTGCACCGCACGGCCCGCGCCCACCTGTGGCACGCCCCGGACGTCGCCGCGCTGGTGGAACTGCTGCGCTCGGGCGCACCCGGCGGCGACGGGCCGATTCCGGCCGACGCCGCCCGCGTCGGCTTCGTCGCCGTCGACGACGAGGGCGTCGAGGAGCTGCGCGCGCTGGCGCTCGCCCAGCTCGAGCGGGCCCCGGACGCGACCGAGTGGTCGCATCCCCGCGGCGTGCACTTCCGCCGCACGGCCCGGCGAGGCGTCACCGTGGCCGGCCTGTTCGCCGGGCAGGGCAGCCAGTACCTCGACATGGGTCTCGACGCCGCGATCGGTGTCCCGCCGGTCGGCGCCGCCTTCGACGAGGCCAACGCCGCGTTCGACGGCGCCGAGCGGCGCCTCGCGCCGATCGTGTTCCCGCCGCCGGTGTTCGAGGCCGAGCTGCGCCAGGGGCAGGAGACCGCCCTGCGCGCCACCGAACACGCTCAGCCGGCGATCGGCGCGCTCTCGGTCGGCCAGCTGCGCTACCTGCGCGACCTCGGCCTGCGACCGGCCGGCTACCTGGGCCACAGCTTCGGTGAGCTCACCGCGCTGCACGCCGCCGGTGCCCTCGACGCCGCCGGCTACTTCCGTCTCGCCCGCGAGCGTGGCCTCGCCATGGCGCCCCCCGCGGGCGACGCCGGCGGCGACCGGGGCACCATGGCCGCCGTCCCCGCCGACCGCGACCGAGTCACGGCGATGCTGGCCGAGCACCCCGACCTCGTCATCTGCAACCACAACGCCCCGGAGCAGGTCGTCGTCGGCGGGCCGACCGAGGCGGTCGCCGCCTTCGTCCGCCGCTGCGCCGACGAGGGCCTCGACGCCCGCCCGCTGCCGGTGTCCGCCGCCTTCCACACCCGCTACGTCGCCCACGCCGTCGATCGCTTCGCCGCGGCGCTGAGCACGGTCGGGATCGGCGAGCCGGCCGCCGCCGTCTACTCCAACACCCGCGGCGCGACCTACGGCGCGGACGCCGCCGCCAACGCCGCCGTGCTCGCCCGCCAGCTCCTCGAGCCGGTGGAGTTCGTCGACGCGGTCCGCGCCGCGCACGCCGCCGGCTGCGACGTCTTCGTCGAGTTCGGCCCGAAGCAGGTGCTGACCCGGCTCGTCCGCCAGATCCTCCCCGACGCCGACGTGGTGGCGATCCCCACCGACGCCGGCCCTCTCGGCAACTCCGACGTCGCGCTGAAGCAGGCCGCCGTCCAGCTCGCCGTGCTCGGCGTCGAGCTCGCCGGCATCAACCGCCACCAGGCCGACCCGTTCGAGGCGATCCCCGCCAAGGGCCCGACGGTGACCCTGTCCGCGCCCGAGTACACCCCGCCCGCGCGCCGGGCGGCCTACGCCGCGGCCCTCGACGACGGCTACCGCATCACCGCCGCGGGCGCCCCCGCCGCGCCCGCCCTGCCCGCCCCCCGGGCCGAGTCCACGTCCGAGGTGACCACGGTGGAACACGTCCCCACCGGCGCGACCGGCGCCGAGCTGACAGGCGCTGGGGTGAACGGCGCAGGTGTGGACGGTGCCGGCATCAACGGTGCCGGCCTCAACGGTGCCGGCATCAACGGCGCCGGGACTCATGGTGCCGGCGTGAACGGTGCCGGCGCGCACCACAGCCTGACCGACGCCGGCCCGCTCGAGCACGCACCCGTGAACGGCGCTGGAGTCAACGGCGCGGGGATCAACGGCGCCGGTACCGGCGGCGCGGGCCGCAACGGCGCCGGCTACCTGCCCGAGCCGGTGGCGGCCCATCACCCGGGACCCCTCCCGGCCGACGGGGGAGCCGGCCTGTCCGCCAGTGCGGACATCCTCGCTCAGCAGGTCAGCCTGCACGCCGTCTACCTGGACAGCCAGCTCGACGTGGCCAACCGTCTCGTCGGCGCGCTGCAGGAGTACCAGCGCCGCGGCCAGACCGACGAGCGGTTCACCGACGCGGTCGCCACCGTGGCCGGCCAGAGCGTCGCCATCGGCCAGACCCACACCCGTGCCAACGAGGTGCTCGCTCAGCTCGCCGCGCTCGAACTGGCGACGGCCGACCCCGGCGCCCCTGCGCAGGGCGGCGGACCCCGACCCGCCCTGCCGGCCTCACTCAGCCCGGCCTCGTCCAGCGCAGCACCGGTCGCTCCCCGCGAGTTCCCGACGACCNGGGCGGCGCTGACCGTGGCCCCGATCGCTGCAGCCCCCATCCCCACGGCCCCGTTCCCCACGGCCCCCATCGCCGCGGCGCCCATCCCCACGGCGCCCCCGGTCCATGCTCCGTCGCCGCTCGCCACTGCGGCCCCTGCTCCTGCGCCCCTCCCGATACCGGCCCAGCCGGCCACGCCGGACGCTTCCGGCACCGGCGTCCTTGATCGTGAGGCGGTGCGGGGTGCGTTGGTCGAGGTGGTGGCGGAGAAGACGGGCTATGCGGCGGACATGATCGATACCGGGATGGATCTGGAGGCCGATCTCGGGGTTGATTCGATCAAGCGGGTGCAGGTGTTGGGGGCGTTGCGGGAGCGGTTCCCGCAGTCGCCGACGGTGGGTCCGGAGCAGCTTGCGGAGCTGCGGACGTTGGACCAGATCGCCGACTTCGTCGCCGCCGCGCCGCCCGGATCATCCGGATCACCAGCCGCGTCCGGCGGCCCGGAGGCAGGTGGTGTCGACCCAAAAGCCGGTGAGCCGGCCGGGGCGCCGCGCCGGACCGTTCGGCTGGTGACCCTGCCCGGAGTCGACCGGCTCGACCGCCCGTACGCCGAGTCCCCGGTGGCCGTCGTCGTCCATCGCGGCGACCCGGGTGCGGGACCGATCCTCGACGGCCTGCGGACGCGGGGGTGGACCGTGCGAGAGGCCGACCTCGACGCCGCCACCCCCGGCGGCCCGGCCGTGCCGACCTCCGACGACGTCGAGCGGACCCTGGCCGCCGCGTTCGAGGGGCGGACAGATCTCGCCCTGACGGTCCTGACCCCGCGCGCCGACCGGGACGACGCCGACCGGGACGACGCCGACCGGGACGGCGGCGACTGGGAGCATTCCGTGGCCGTGCTCGCGGAGACCGTCCTGGTCGCCCGGCACGCCCACCTGTCGCTGTCGGCGACCGCCGCGGGCGGCTCCCGCGCCGCGTTCGTCACCCTCACCCGCCTCGACGGCGGGCTGGGGCACCATGGCACGGCCGGCGCGGCCGCGTCCCTGCTCGGCGGGGTCGGCGGGGTCGTCAAGACGCTCGCCGCCGAGACTCCGGAGCTGTTCTGCCGGGCCGTCGACATCGCGCCGGGCCTCGCCGGGGAGACCGTCGCCGAGCTGCTCGACGCCGAGCTCCACGACGTCGCCCGAGACACCCCCGAGGTCGGCATCGACGCCGCCTCGGTGCGCCGGACCGTCGTCCCCGGCCTGTTCGACCCCCTCGCGGCGGCCGACCCGGCCGACGCGAACCTCGGCGCCACCGCCTCCGGCACCGCCACCGACGGCGCCTCCGATGGTGCTGCGGAGATGGTCACCGTCGGCGCGGACGACGTCCTCATCGTCTCCGGTGGGGCCCGCGGCGTCACGGCGCTGTGCGTGCGCGCCCTCGCCGAGCGCGCCCCCGCCCGCTTCGTGCTGCTCGGCCGGTCGGCCCTGGCCGACGAGCCCGACTGGGCCGCCGGCGTCGCCGACGACGGGCTCAAGACCGCCGTGATCGCCAGGCTGCGGGCGGACGGTACCCGCCCCACCCCACGCGAGGTGGAACGCATCTACCAGGGGCTGCTGGCCCAGCGCGAGATCCGCGCGACGGTGGCGGCGATCGCGGCCGCCGGCGGGCGCGCCGAGTACGTGGCGGTCGACGTGACCGACGCCGATGCCCTGCGCGCCGCCCTCGCCGAGGTGCGCGGGCAGGTCACCGGGGTGGTGCACGGTGCGGGGGTACTCGCCGACGCGCTGCTGCCCGCCAAGACCGCAGCGGACGTGGCCCNGGTGTTCGCGCCGAAGCTGACCGGGCTGCGGGCACTGCTCGACGCCCTCGACGGCGCCCCGCTGCGTCACCTCATCCTGTTCACCTCCGTCGCCGGGCTGTACGGCAATCCCGGCCAGGCCGACTACGCCGCCGCCAACGAGGCCCTGTGCCGGGTGGCCGCGGCGATGCGCCACGACCGTCCCGACTGGCACGTCACCGCCATCGACTGGGGCGCCTGGGACGGCGGCATGGTGACCCCCGCCCTGCGGGAGCTGTTCCAGGCGCGCGGCGTCGAGCTGCTGGCCCCCGACGCGGGTGCCCGCGCCTTCGCCGACGCGTTCCGCCCCGACCGCGCCGGGGAGGTGTGCGTGCTCGTCGGGCCGGGCCGCTCCCTGGCGGACCCGACTGCGGCCGGCGGGCCGGCCGTGCGTGCCCGCCGGCCGCTCACCCCGATCGTCGACCACCCCGTCATCGCCGCCCACCGCATCGGTGCGCATCGGGTGCTCCCGGCGACGTTCGGCCTCGGCTGGATGATCAATATCGTCGAACGGTCCCACCCGGGCCGCCGCGTCGTCGAGGTCCGCGACTTCGCGGTGCACAAGGGCATCGTGTTCGACGGCGCGTCACCCGACGGCGCGCGGGTCGAGGCGGAGCCCGCGGTCCCGGGTGACGCGGGCCGGCTGCTGGTCCGCGTCGCGGTCCGCGCCGACGGCTCCGGCCGGCTGCCCGTGTCGCACTACGCGGCGACGTTCGTGCTCGCCGCCGCCGAACCGAGTCCGGTCCGACCCGGCCCCGCGGTACCCGGCTGGCCCGGCTACCGGCTGGGGGAGGGCCCGCCCGACGCCCTGGCCATCTACACCGAGGGCACCCAGTTCCACGCCCCGCGCCTGCAGGGCATGCGCCGGGTGCTGGCCCGCGGCGCCGACCGGCTGGTCCTCGAATGCCAGCTCGACGACGACCAGGACCTGCGCGCCGCGTTCGGGGGCGCGCTGCACAGCCCGGTCCTCGCCGACGTGCTCCTGCAGGGACCGCCGGTGCTCGGCAGGGCCCTGCTCGGCCAGGCCTGCCTGCCGCTGGGTATCGGCCGCGCCGAGTACTTCCATCCCCTGCCCGACGCCGCGCCCTTCGTCCTCGTACTGGACGGGGCGCGGGTGGACGCCGGCGGTGGCACGGCGACCGTGACCGCCACCGCCTGCACCCCGGACGGCGCCGTCCTGGTGCGGTTCGCCGACGTCACGGTCGCCGCGACGCCCGGCATGGCCGCAAAGTTCGCCGAGGCCGTCCAGGCCTGGCAGCAGACCCCCGTCGCGGACCCCACCCCGACCGCGGACCCCACCCCGACCGACAACGAGGACGTCCCGTCATGACCGTGGTCGACCAGGCCCAGCGCCTCGACTTCGTCGGCGAAGCGTTCGACCCGCTGGCCTTCGCCGCACCCGCCCCGGTTCCCGCTTCCCCGCCTCCGTCCCCGACCGCCCCGTCCCCCGCCGACACCAGCTCCACCGAGATCAACCCCACCGAGACCAACCCCACCAGGACCAACCCCACCGAGCTGATCCGGCACCTGCGGGCGACGACCGCCGCGGCGCATGCGAGTGCCCTGCGGGCCCAGGCCGCCCTGCAGCTGCGCGTGCTGGCCGGGCTCGACGGCGGCCCGGCACGTCCGGTCGGGCGCGCCGCCCTCCCGGCGGCCCCTGCCCTCCCGGCGGCCCCTGCCCTTCCGGCGGCCGGCGCCCTTCCGCCGGTCCCAGCGGTGCCCGTCGGACTGCCCCCGGCCCCGGTGTGGCCCCGGGTGACGACCGAGGCGTCGTTCAAGCCGTTGGCCCGCAGCGCCGTGCGGACGTTGGGCGCCGCCGACCTCGACCGGTTGGCCCGGGGCGCCATCGCCGACGTCCTCGGCCCGCCCTACGACCAGGACGGCCACGACCGCTCGGTGCGCCTCGCCGCCGACGGCGGGCTGCTGCTGGCCGCCGTCGACGCGATCGAGCTGCGCGGCGGACGCCCCGGGCGGGGCCTGGTCCGCGCCCGGCTCGTCGGCCCCGCGCCGCACGGCGAGGGCCTGGTCGAGGCCGCGGCTCAGGCCGCCCGCCTGTTCGCGGTGTACGTCGGCCTGCACCTGGTTCTGCTCGACGCCCACTTCGTCGACGGCGCCGCACCCGGCCTGCAGGTCGACCCGGGCGGCATCGGCTCGGGCGAGCTCGAACTGGTCCTCGAGGTGACCGACGTCGATCTGGTGCCGCGGCCCGCGCTGCGCGCCGACGCCGAGATCCGCGCGGTCGGCGGCGACCAGGTGCTCGCCCGCGTCACCGACGTCACCGTCGGCCTGCGCGAGGGCGCCGGCCGACCGGTAGGACCCGGGCCGGGCGGGACGACGCCGGTCTGGCTCGGCCGCAAGAACCGCTTCGGCGACCGGGCGATGCTCAGCGAGTTCCACATGGCCCACTTCTGCCGCGGCGACCAGGAGATCGCTCTGGGCCCGGAGTTCGCCGGCTACACCGGCCGCAAGGCCACCCGGCTGCCGTCGGGCGGCCTGCTGCTCGTCGACCGGGTGCTGGAGGTCCACGGCACCCGCGGCGATCCGGCGTCGCTGGCCGGCGGCGCCTGGCACGTCACCGAGTACGACGCGCCCGCGGACTCCTGGTACTTCGCCGACACGGCGAACGCCTCGATGCCGAACTGCGTCTACATGGAGACGTCGCTGCAGGCGGCGCTCATGATCGGCTACTACCTGGGGGCGACGCTCGGTGACCCGGCGGCCTCGGTGAGCCTGCGCAACCTCGGCGGGACCGCGCGCGTGCTGCGCGAGGTGGACCTGCGCGACGCCACCATCCGCCAGCACTCGACGCTGCTGTCCACCACCGACATGCCCGGCTCGTCGCTGCAGAGCTTCGCCTACACCCTGTCCGTCGACGGCGAGCCGTTCTACGAGGGCGAGACGATGTTCGGCTACTTCAGCGACGCCGCACTCGCCAACCAGACCGGCCTGGACGCCGGCCGGTCGGTGCCGACCTGGCTGGAGGCGACCTCGCCGCGGCCGGCGACCCGCNCCCTCGACGTCGCCGCCCGCCGCGCCGACCCGGGCGCGCCCCTGGTCGCCCGTGACCACCTCGCCCTGCTGGACACCCTCGACGTCGTCGACGGCGGCGGCCGCTACGGCCAGGGCTACCTGCACGCCGTGCGCCCGATCGACCCGAACGACTGGTTCTTCGCCCGCCATTTCCACCTCGACCCGGTCATCCCCGGCTCCCTCGGAGTGGAGACGGTGATCCAGGCGATGCAGGAGTGGCTGCTCGACTCGCCGCACGCCGAGGGCCTGGTCGACCCGGCCTTCGTGCTGCCGGTGGACGCACCGTTCACGTGGAAGTACCGGGGGCAGTTCCTGCCGACGGACGGGGAGACCCGCCTGGAGGTGCACCTCAAGGAGGTGCGACGCGCCCCCGGCCGGGTCCGCGTCACCGCCGACGCGAGCGTCTGGAAGCCGGGGTTGCGCATCTACGAACTCATCGACGTCGCCGTCGAACTGCGCACGGACGGAGCCGCCTCATGGTGACGCCCACGACCACCGAGGCGAGCCGGCACGCGGCACCGCCGCCGGCCGACGCGGGCGACGGTCTGGCGCAGGTGCAGCGCGACCTGCTCGCCCTCGACCTGGCCTGCTACGTCCTGCGCGACGGCCAGCAGGTCCGCACGAGCACCGACGCGACACAGGTGGGCCGNGTCGTGGCCGGCGGCGGCCAGGTGCTCGCCGCCGTCGGGCCGCGTCCGGCGCACGCGCTCGGCGACCCGGAGTTCCGCCGCGCCCACGGCGTCCGCTACGCCTACATGGCCGGGGCGATGGCCAACGGCATCGCCTCGGCGAGCATGGTCGCCGCGCTCGCCCGCGAGGGCTACCTCGCCTCGTTCGGCGCCGCCGGGGTGCTGCCGGCCCGCGTCGACGCCGCGCTCGCCGCGATCGGCCGGGACGCGCCCGCCAGCCCCTTCGCCTGCAACCTCATCCACAGCCCGAGCGAGGCGGCGCTGGAGGCGGCCATCGTCGACGCCTGCCTGCGGCACCGGGTGGGGTGCGTCGAGGCGTCGGCGTTCGTCGAGCCCACCGCGCAGCTCGTCCGCTACCGGCTCGCCGGCCTGCGCCGCGACCGGTCCGGCCGGGTCGAGGCCGCCCACCGGGTGATCGGCAAGGTGTCGCGCGCCGAGGTCGCCGAGCGGTTCCTGCGCCCGGCGCCGCCCGAGCTGGTCCGCCGGCTCGTCGAGACCGGCGACGTCACCGCCGAGCAGGCCGAGCTCGCCCGCGAGGTGCCGCTCGCCGACGACCTCACCGCCGAGGCGGACTCCGGCGGCCACACCGACCGCCGGCCGCTGCTGGTGCTGCTGCCGGAGCTGCTCGCGCTCGCCGAGCGGATCCGGCGCGAACAGGGCTACGCCGCGCCCGTGCGGGTCGGCGCGNCCGGGGGCATCGGCACGCCGGCCGCCGCGGCGGCGGCGTTCGCCCTCGGCGCCGCCTACGTCGTCACCGGCTCGATCAACCAGAGCTCCGTCGAGGCCGACCAGTCCGACACCACGAAGCGGCTGCTGGCCGCGACCGGCGTCGCGGACACGGTGATGGCGCCGTCGGCGGACATGTTCGAGCTCGGCGTGGAGGTCCAGGTGCTGCGCCGCGGCACCCTGTTCCCCGGCCGGGCGCGTCAGCTCTACGAGCTCTACCGCACCTACGACGGCGTCGACGCGCNGCCCGGCGACGTCCGGGCCACCCTGGAGACCCGGGTGTTCCGCCGCTCGCTCGACGACGTCTGGCAGGACTGCGTGCGGTACTTCTCCGAACGCGACCCGGACCAGATCACCCGCGCCGCCGACGACCCCCGGCGACGGATGGCGCTGGTGTTCCGCTGGTACCTGGGGCGTTCCTCGGGATGGAGCATCGCCGGGGACGCCGAGCGCGCCCCCGACTACCAGGTGTGGTGCGGGCCGGCGATGGGCGCCTTCAACGGCTGGGTCGCCGGCACCTACCTGGCCCAGGTGGGCAACCGCCGGGTCGCCGACCTGGCCGGTCACCTGATGCGGGGGGCGGCCTACGCCGACCGTGTCGCGGCGCTGCGCGCGGCCGGGCTGCGCCTGCCCGCCGCCGCCGCGGCGTACCTGCCCGCCCCACCGCAGAACGACCCAGCCGTCACGAGAGGCAGCCAATCATGACGCTCGAGGCCACAGCGCTCGAGGCCACCGCGATCGAGGCCACCGGGATCGAGGCCACCGGGATCACGGCCACAGCGATCGAGCCCACCCCCCGGCGGAGCCCGGGATCGTCCTGGCTGCTCTGCGGTGGCTGCGGCACGATGCTCTACGAGCGGCGGTTCGCCCGCGAGGGGCGGGTCTGCGCCGACTGCTCCTGGCACGCCCCGATGACCATCCAGCAGCGTCTCGACCTGCTCCTCGACGCCGACTCGGCGCGGCCGGTCGACGTGCCGGCGATCGACGGCGACCCGCTGGAGTTCACCGACACCCGCCCCTATCGCGACCGGCTGCGCGACGCCCGCGCGAGCACCGGTCTCGACGAGGCGGCGGCGTGCGTGCGCGGCACCATCGACGGCAACCCCGTCGTGGTCGTCGTGATGGACTTCCGCTTCCTCGGCGGCAGCCTCGGCGCCACCGTCGGCGAGGTGTTCACCCGGGGGGCCGAGCTCGCCCTGCGCGAACGCACCCCCCTGCTGACCGTCACCGCCTCCGGCGGGGCGCGGATGCAGGAGGGCGCGATCGCCCTGATGCAGATGGCCAAGACCAGCCAGGCCCTCGGCCAGCTCGACGAGGCCGGCATCCTGACCGTCTCGCTGATCACCGACCCGACCTTCGGCGGCGTGGCCGCCTCCTTCGCGACGCTGGCCGACGTGATCATCGCCGAGCCGGGGGCGCGGCTCGGGTTCGCCGGGCGTCGGGTGATCGAGCAGACCATCCGCCAGACCCTGCCCGAGGACTTCCAGACCGCCGAGTTCCTGCTGACCCACGGCGTCGTCGACCTCATCAGCCCCCGCCGCGAGCTGCGGGCGAACCTGGCCCGGCTGCTGTCGGTGTCCAGCCGGCGCGCCGACGGCATCCCCCGCCAGGCGGGGCGCCCGGACCGCGCGGTCGTCACCGACCCCGAGCAGCTCGCGCGGCGGGACGCCTGGGAGAGTGTGCGCGCCGCCCGGCGGCTGGGCCGACCGACGACCCTCGACTACGCCGCCATGATCCTTGAGGACTTCACCGAGCTGCGCGGCGACCGGATGTCGGCCGACTGCCCGGCGCTGGTCGCGGGCCTGGGCCGGCTCGACGGGGTGCCCGTCGCCGTCCTCGGTACCCAGAAGGGTCACACCGCCGACGAGCTGCGCTACCGCAACTTCGGGATGCCCACCCCGGCCGGCTACCGCAAGTCCGCCCGGGTGATGCGGCTGGCCGCCAAGCTCGGGCTGCCGGTGATCACCCTGATCGACACCGCCGGTGCCTACCCCGGCGTCGAGGCGGAGGAGCAGGCCCAGGCCGTCGCGATCGCCGAGAACCTGCGGCTGATGGCCGGTCTGCCCGTGCCGGTCGTCGCCGTCGTCACCGGCGAGGGCGGCAGCGGCGGCGCGCTCGCGCTGGCGTTCGCCGACCGTGTCCTGATGTGCGCGAACGCCGTCTACTCGGTGATCAGCGCAGAGGGCTGCGCGGCAATCCTCTGGAAGAACCCGGCGGCCGCGCCGACCGCCGCCGCCGCCCTGCGGGTCGACGCCCGCGAGCTGCTGCGCCTCGGCGTCGTCGACGGCGTCATCCCCGAACCCGACGGCGGCGCCGACGCCGACCCGGCCGGAACCGCCGCCCGCCTGCGGGAGGCGCTGCGCGGCGCGCTCGCCGACCTGCTGCCGCTGGACCAGATGAACCTGGTGACGCGCCGACGCGCCCGGTTCCGCCAGTTCGGCGTCGCGACTCCGGCACCGGCGACGGCACCGGCAGCGAGCGACGACGCGCACGAGTCCCAGACCGACCGGAGCGTGGAGGCCACCCGATGACGACCGACTCGACGGCGATCGACCCGACGGCGATCGACCAGGTAACGGGAACGACCGGCGACGTCGACCTGGACAACGGCGACGGCAGGGTGCCCGCACCGGCCGTGGACGCCGTGGTCGCGGTGCTTGGCGCCCACGTGCTGGAGCTGGCCGTGCGGGCACGGGTCGCGCCGAGCCACGTGCGCGTGTCGGCCGGCAACGTCAGCGTCGAGATGGGCTGGACGAGCACGGGCGCGGGGTTCGTGGAAGCACCGGTCCCGTCCGCGCGGACCCGCTGGGCCGCGCCCTCCGCCCCCGTGGCACCGGCAGCACCCGCGGCGGTGCCTGCCGCCCAGGCGGCGGTGCCCGCCGCCCCGGCCGTGGCTGCGCAGCCCAGTGAGCTGGCGGCGCCCGAGGAGGCCGGGACGTTCCCGCTGGGCTCCCCGTCGGTCGGCATGTTCTACCGCGCGCCGGAACCCGGCAAGCCGCCGTTCGTCGCCGAGGGCGACGCGGTGCGGGCCGGTCAGCAGGTCGCGATCGTCGAGGCGATGAAACTGATGATCCCGATCGAGGCGGAGCGGGCCGGGCGGGTCCTGCGGATCCTCGTGGAGGACGCCACCGCCATCGAGCACGGGCAGCCGCTGTTCCTGCTCGCGCCGCTGGACCAGGCCCCGAACGGGAGCCGTTGATGTTCACGAGCGTGCTGGTGGCCAACCGGGGCGAGATCGCGCTGCGGGTCGTGCGTACCTGCCGCGAGCTCGGCATCCGCACGATCGTCGCGCACTCGGCCGCCGACCGGGACTCCGCGGCCGTCCGGCTGGCCGACGAGTCGGTGCAGGTCGGCCCCGGTCCGGCGAAGCGCAGCTACCTCAACATCCCGGCAGTGGTGGAGGCCGCCCGGACCCGCGGCGCCGAGGCCATCCATCCGGGCTACGGCTTCCTGTCGGAGAACCCGGAGTTCGCCGAGGTCTGCGAGGACGAGGGGATCGTCTTCATCGGGCCGCCGGCCGACGTCATGGCCCGACTGGGGGACAAGGCCGTCGCCCGAGGGATCATGCGCGACGCCGGCCTGCCGCTGCTGCCGGGCAGCCGCGATGCCCTCGACGGCCCGGACGCCGCCCTCGCGCTCGCCGGCGACATCGGCTACCCGCTGATCCTCAAGGCCGTCGCCGGCGGCGGCGGTCGTGGCATGCGCGTCGTCCACGACCGCGCGGACCTGCCCGCCGCCTACGCCGAGACCCGGGCGGCGGCGCTGGCGGTGTTCGGCGACGGCCGGCTCTACCTGGAGCGCTACCTCGAATCCGCCCGCCACGTCGAGATCCAGGTGCTGTGCGACAGCTATGGCAACGGCGTCCACCTGGGTGCCCGCGACTGCTCGCTGCAGCGGCGCCACCAGAAGCTCGTCGAGGAGTCCCCGGCGCCCGGGGTGGACCCCGACGGCGTCGCCGAGCTGGGGGAGGCGGCGGTGCGCGCGGTGCTCGCCGCCGGCTACGTCGGCGCCGGCACCGTGGAGTTCCTCTACGACCCGGCGCGCGGGGCCTACTACTTCATGGAGGTCAACTGCCGGCTGCAGGTCGAGCATCCGGTCACCGAGATGGTCACCGGCCTCGACCTGGTCGCGGAGCAGCTCCGGGTCGCGGCGGGCGAGGAGCTCGGCTACACCCAGTCCGCCGTCACCGCCCGCGGCGTGGCGATCGAGTGCCGGGTGAACNCCGAGGATCCCACCCGGGACTTCCGCCCCACCCCGGGGCTCGTCACCGAACTGGACCTGCCCGGCGGCCCGTTCGTCCGCGTCGACACCCACCTGAGGGCCGGCTACCGGATCCCGCCGCTGTACGACTCGCTGCTGGCCAAGGTCGTCGTCTGGGCGCCGGACCGCGACGGCGCCATCGCCCGGATGCGGCGCGCGCTCGCCGAGACCCGCGTCGTGGGCGCCGGCGTGGCGACGACAGCGGGTTTCCTCGCCGACGCGCTCGACCACCCGCGCTTCCGCGCGGCCGAGCACGACACCTCGCTCGCCGCGACCCTTCTCGCCCCGGCCGAGTCCCGAGTGGCCTAGCCGGAACCGGTGGTGCAGAGGCCCTTCGGTTCCACGGTTCCGCGGAACCGGCCCCGCGGTTCGCTCCTCAGGGGTTGAGGAGGGCGTGGATGGAGTCGAGGAGGCTGAGTCGGCCGCCGTCCTCGGTGTGGATGGCGGTGGCGGTGACGTGGCGGGTGGCGCGGGCGAGCATGGTGGCGGGTTCGGGGCCGGGGAGGATGGGTGGGCCGTCGGTGAGGGCGCGGCCGTCGGGGATCCAGGCGGTGACGGTGCCGTCCGGGGTGCGGTCGAGGTGGATGTGCTCGTCGTGGATGGCGTGGTGGTGGGCCGTGCAGAGCAGGAGTAGCCGGTCGATGTCGGTGTCGCCTCCCTCGACCCAGTCGGTCAGATGGTGTGTCTGGAGCCAGCGGGTGTGTCCGCAGCCGGGGTACTGGCAGCGGCCCTGGTCGCGGGCGTACACGGCGTCGCGGAGTCGGGGGCCGGGGTGTCGCTGGCGGCGGCCGAGATGCAGGGGGTTGCCGTCGGGGTCGGTGAGCAATGCGCGGATCATCCCGTCGCAGCCGAGCCGTTGCACGACCTGCGGGGACAGTCCGATCCCNCCGTCAACCCCGGCCCAGGCTCCGATCCCGATCAGTGGTGTCGCCGGCAGCCCGNCGGCGTCGCCCGCAGCACGGTCGTTCACGTCCGGGGCACTGGCATCGCCCTCCACGCCGGGCTGGGCGTTGCTGTCGGGGCGGGTGGTGAGGTGCACCGTGAGGGTGTGGCCGGGAGTCGTCAGGCCGGGCGCGGGCCGATCGAGGAAGCCCTCGGCCAGGGCGACCAGCGCATCGGCATCCCGCTGCCGGTCCCGCGACGTGGTCACCCTCTCTCCGTCCGCGGGCAGTGCCTCCACCCCGGCCCCGTCCGCCTCGCCATCGCCTGCCGCCCTGTCGCCTGCCGCACCACCACCGCCGCCGGCCGCGTCGTCGTTCGTCCTGGTGCCCGCAGGGGGAGGGGTGGTGTCCTCGAGGCTTGCCCGGGCCGCGTCCAGTGCCGCGATCAGCCGGGCACCCTCCTCGGGAGAGATCTGGCCCGCGCTGCAGAAACGGGCGTGGGTCAACCAGGTCTGCTCGGTCGCCGGCTCCGCGACCCGGGTCACCGCCCGCACCTTGGAGTACGACAGCGTGCCGGCGGCGAACGCGGCACGAAGGGCGGGGAGACGCTCCAACGCGTGCGCGGTGGCCAGATGCTCCCGTGCGGTCCGCAGACCGATCCCGCACCGCCAGGCCAGCCAGCGCGCGCACGACCCCATGCCGATCCCGGACCAGCCCTCCCGCCGGTCGAACGCCGCCAACGCCGTCAGCCAACCGCAGGTCGCCGCCGCGATCCGCCCCGCCCAGCGGCAGATCACCTCCTCCACCTCCCCCAACGGGGCCGTCTCGACGTCCACCTCCAGAACGGGCGGGAACGTCGAGGACTTCGGAGCAGGAGCTGCCGCTGTTGCCATCATCATGATCACCGGGCCAGGGGTGTCGTCGATCATCGGACCGGGCCATCGTCCCACCCGCCACCGACAGAAAACCCATCATGATCCACAGAGTCGCGTGATCCGTTGCGGGGCATGGTTCACAGCGCGGCATGGTTCACAGCGCCGCGTCGGCTCAGAGTGACGGGCGTGCTGCCCGCGCCTGAGCGAGGTTCACGGCGACAGCCCGGTGGGTCACCAGCGCGCGTCGCCGCCCGCGTGAGGACGACGTGGTCAGGTGGGCTGCCACAGCTCGATCCGGTTGCCCGCCGGGTCGGTGACCCAGCCGAAGCGACCGACGCCCGCCATGTCCTGCGTCTGCGCGGCCACGTCGGCACCCTTGGCGCGAAGCTGCGCGAGCATCGCGTCCAGGTCGCGGACCCGGAAGTTGAGCATGGTCTGCTGGTTGCGGGACCCGAAGTAGTCGGTGTCGGCGTCGAACGTCGCGAACACCGTCGGCCCGGCCGTCTGGTGCCACAGGCCGTTGTCGTCGGCGTCCAGGCCCAGNCAGTCGCGGTACCACGCGCTCAGGGCCGCCGGGTCGACGGCCCGCAGGAAGTAGCCACCGATGCCTTGCACACGTTCCATGCCGCCATCCTCCCAGGACGGCGCTCGGTCCGNCTGGCACCACACCATCGCTCGCCTCGCCCCCGTCCTGATCGCGGGGAAGTCGTGAGGACCGGGCTCCGGAGGCAGAAGCCCCTGCAGCGATCGCGGTTCCGCGGAACCGCCCCCGGGAACGGCGGACGCGAAGGCGGACGTGGACGTGGACGTGCCGCGCGGGGTGGGAGTCGGGTTCCCGCCCCCGCGCGGCACGGGTCCTCAGCGCAGGCCGGAGCGGACGAAGCCGCTGACGACGTGGCGCTGCAGCAGTAGGTAGATCACGAAGATGGGCAGGCAGGCCAGGCCGGCGGTCGCGGTCAGCGGGCCCCAGTCGTCGCCCTCGGTGGCGCTCATGAAGCTGCGGATGCCGAGCTGTAGCACGTCGTTGTGCCGCTGCAGGACCAGCGCCGGCCAGAAGTACTCGTTCCAGGAGTTGACGAGCAGCAGGATGCCCAACGCCNCCAGGGCCGCGCGCAGGTTCGGCACGACCACCATCCACAGCGTCGACCAGGACGACCGGCCGTCCATCCGCGCGGCCTCCAGCAGCTCCTTGGGGAAGCTGTCGAGGTGCTGGCGTAGCAGCAGCACGCCGAGCCCGGAGACGATGTTCGGGACGATCACCCCGGACAGCGTGTTCAGCAGCCCGAGCTGGTGCAGCAGCACGTAGTTCGGCAGCATGGCGACCTGGAACGGCACCAGCCAGCTGCCGACGAACGCCAGGTAGAGCACCCGCTTGAGCGGGAAGTTCCAGGCGGCGAAGGCGTAGGCGGCGAGCAGGCTGGTCAGGAGCTGGCCGAGCGCCGTGAGCACCGCGACGACGGTGGTGTTGACCAGCAGCCGCAGGACGTCGACCTCGTCGATCGCCGTGCGGTAGCTGTCGACGGACAGTGGCCACGGCAGCGGGGTGACCTCGTAGACGTCGTTCGGTCGCCGCAGCGACGTCGCGTACAGCCAGTAGATCGGGAACACGCAGGCCAGGCCCAGCAGGGCCAGCGTGAGATGACCGACGACGACGCGCGTCCTCGATCGGCCCCCCGGCATCTGCGGAGCGTCGAAGTTGGTCACCGGCGCGCCGCCCGGCGCGGGAACGCCGGCTCCCGCGCCGGCGCCGCCGGCGCCCTCGGGCGGCGCCGGCGCGGACACCGACGGTTCGGTGGCGAGTGTCACGGGCGCCCTCTCAGTCGTCGTGGATGGTGACACGCTCGGAGATCCACAGCAGCACCGCCGCCACCAGCCCGAACCCGAGGAAGAACACCACTCCGGCCGCCGAGGCGAGGCCGGCGTCGAAGCTCTGGATGCCGTACTCCCAGAGCAGGTAGTAGACGTTGGTGGTGGCGTCGACCGGACCGCCCTGGGTGAGGGTGTCGATCAGCGGGAACGTCCACTGCGGCGCGAACAGCAGCACCNTGGACAGCAGCAGGAACATCAGCGTCGGGGACAGCAGCGGCAGCGTCAGCCAGCGGGTGATCTGCCAGCGCGACGCCCCGTCGACGGAGGNGGCCTCCGCGTAGTCGCCGTTGATCGAGGCGAGGCCGGCGGCGACCACGACCACGGCGAACCCGAGGACGTGCCAGCCGGTGATGCCGGTGATCGCGATCAGGGCGGGCCACCGTTCGTGGAACCAGTTCACCGACGAGCCCGTCGCCCGGTTCACCGCCCCGGTGCGCGGGCTGAGCAGCCACTGCCAGACCGCGGNGCTCGCCACCGGCGCGACCAGGAACGGCAGGAAGATCAGCGCCTGGTAGACGCTGCGCGCCCGGCCCCGCACCTCGCGGGAGAGCAGCCCCACCACGACCGGGATGACGATCGTGAACGGCAGCAGGCCGATGATCATCAACAGGGTGCGCCAGACTGATCCGCCCAGCTCGGGCAGGGTGAACAGGCGGTGGTAGTTGTGCCAGCCGACCGGGGTCGCGGGCTGCGTCGGCGACAGGTTCCAGGAGTAGAACGAGTAGTTCGCCGTCTCCACCAACGGGCGGTAGATCCAGACGATCAGCATGCCCAACGCCGGGACGAGGTACAGGTAGGGCACGACGCCGCGGCCGAGGCGGCGGGTCAGGCGCCGGGCGGTCCGGCGCCGGCCCCCGGCCGCTGCCGGCGCCACCATCGGCGCCGGCAGCGTGGGGGGAGCGACTTCGACGAACATCCCGCTCAGCCCGGGGTGGACTGCGGGGTGAGGCTGCGGATGAACTCCAGCCTCTCGGCCCGGTCGTTGTCGTAGACCTGACCGGCNGGAGACAGCGGGATCGCGGTGGCGACGAACTGGCCGTCGATCAGGTCGATCCGGCTGAAACCGCCGCCGAGCAGGCCCCGCAGCCGACCGTCGGGCGGCAGCGGGTCGGTGTCGTAGGCGAGGGCGGGGCTGACCCAGACGGGGATGCCGGCGAGCGCGCCGGCGCCGGCGTGGTGGGCGTGCCCGCTGAGGATCATCTGGACGTCGGTGCCGGCGACGACGTCGGCGAGCCGCTCGGCGGCGGCGAGCCGCAGCAGGTGGACGGTCGGCACCGGCGAGGGCAGCGGCGGGTGGTGGACGATCAGCAGGGTCCCGCGGGGCGCCGGGGTGGCCAGCACGTCGGCCAGCCAGGCGAGCTGGGCGTCGGTGAGCCAGCCGTCGTGGCGGCCCGGCGTGGTGGAGTCGAGAGCGACCAGGCGCAGGCCGTCGACCAGGTGAACGCTGTCGCAGGGATGGTCGGTCGACCACTCGCCGGCCTGTCCGTCGAGGCCGACGGGCACGCCGGCGCCGCCCAGCAGCTCGGCGCGGAAGNCCAGCCGCTCGTCGTGGTTGCCCATCGCGTAGACGACGGGCGCGTCGAACGTGGCCGCCAGCGGGTCGATGATCTGGCGCAGCCGCCGGTAGGAGGCGGGGGAGCCGTCGTCGGCGAGGTCGCCGGTGAGCAGGATCCCAGCGACCGGACCGGTCGAGGACGCCACCGTCGCGGCGACCGTCTCCAGCAGGGCGAAGGTGTCCACGCGGTCGTNCATCAGCTGGCCGGCTGGCAGCAGGTGGGTGTCGCTCACCTGGATCAGGGTCANCTCGGCCGGTCCGGTCGTGGTCANCGGATTACGCCTTCGGTAGCAGTGCCGTGCCCTGCTTCTGGGCGGCGGTCAGGGTCGACTGCGCATCCGCGCCCTGGTAGACGATCTTCTCGACCGCCTCCATCATCCCGTCACGGACCTGGATGTAGTTGACGCCGGGAATCGAGATCCACGGCTCCATCCGGTCGAGCTGAGCGATGTTCGGCACGACCAGCGGGTTGGCCTTGGCCCAGTCGGCGAGGCCGTTCGGGTCATCGACGAGGCCGGTCCGCAGCGGCAGGTAGCCGATCTTGGTGGAGATCGTCTTGTAGGCGTCCTCGCTGGTCAGGAACTTGATCAGCTCCCAGCCGGCGCGCTGCTTGGCCGGGTCGTTGGAGNGCACGAACAGCGACGCGCCGGAGTTCGTCGGGACGGTCGGCTTCGCCCCGAAGCTCGGCATCTCCGCGGCGCGCAGGTCCCACTTGCCCTTCGCGCCCTTGACGAACGTGCCCTGGACGGAGCTGGTCTCCAGGATCATGCCGACGTTGCCGGCGGCGAAGCTCGTGTAGGCCTCCTTCTGGCCGAGTACGGGGGTCAGACCGTCCTTGACCAGGCCCTGGGCCATCTGGACCGCCTGGACGGCGGGGGGCTGCGCGTAGGTCAGGGTGGTGCGGTTCTCCGAGATCACCCGTCCGCCGTTGGAGCGCACCAGGCTCTGGAAGCACCAGTCCTTGGCGATCTTCGTGAGGCAGTCGAGGTACACACCGTCGTGGTCGGTCTTGTCGACGATCGCCTTGGCGTCCGCGCGCGCCTCGTCCCACGTCTTCGGCGGCTTCGCCGGGTCGAGCCCGGCCTGCTGGAAGATGGAGGCGTTGTAGTACAGCACCGGGGTGGAGAAGACGAACGGCACGCCGTAGGTCTTGCCGTCCCAGTCACCGAGGGTCCGCGCGGTCTTGGNGTACGGGTACTTGGCGCCGTCGAAGTTCGCCTGGACGGCGTCCTTGCCGACGAGGTCGTCCAGCGACTTCACCTTCAGGGAGTGGATGGCGAAGTCGAGGTCGCTGAAGCCGAGCTGGACGACGTCCGGCGGCGAGCCGGCGGCGATCTGGCTCTGCAGGCTCGACACCGTGTCGGTGGCCGGGTTCGGGCTGGAACCCTGCGGCTTCTGCGCGGTGACGTGGATGTTCGGGTGCGCCTTCTCGAACTTGCCGATCAGCTCGTTGAAGGTGTCGGTCCAGGCGCCGGCCTGACCGAAGTTGTAGCTCTCGAAGACGATGGAGACCTTCTGGTCCTTGCCGAGCTCGGGGATCTTGCTGGTGGCCTTCGGTGCCACGTCGTCGCCACCGCCGCCGGGCGAGCCGCAGGCGGCCAGGACGGACAGAGCGGTGGCGGCCGACAGGGCCACCAGGGAGAACGATCTCCGGGCGAACGGTCTTTTCACGTGCTGCTCCTCGGCGAGGTGACGGTGCGAGCGGGTGAGCTGTGGTGGGCGCCCGGCGATGCGCGGGGCCGGTGGCGTGCGAGACGGGTGACGTCAGGTGGCGACGGGGACACGGGCAGCCGGGATCTGGGCGTCCCGGTCCGGCTGCCAGACGAGCCGGCGTCCCGACTCCCGGTCGAACAGGTGGGTGTGCTCGGGGCGGACGGTGAGGACGACGGCCTGGCCGACGGTGAAGCCGGCCGGCCGGCGGGCCCGCACGGCCACCTCGGCCGCGCCGACGCGGCAGTGGGCGATCTCCTCGCTGCCGAGGTTCTCGATCGTGCGTACGGTGCCGCGCAGCGCCGCCGCGGGGGCGGCGCTGTCGGGGGCGGCGCTGTCGGGGGCGGCGCTGTCGGGGACGGCGCCGTTCGGGGCGCCGGCCTCGGGCGGCGTGCCGTCGCTCGACGCCGGCCGCAGGCTCAGGTGCTCCGGGCGGACGCCGAGGATGGCGGGTCGCTGCACCTGGTCGCCCGGCTCACCCTGACCCAGGGGAACGTCCACGCCCGCGGCGACCGCGTGCAGCCGGCCGTCGCGGCTGACGATCTCGGCGTCGAGCAGGTTCATCGGCGGGGAGCCCAGGAACCCGGCGACGAACGCCGACGCCGGGGCGTCGTACACCTCGGTCGGCGTCCCGAGCTGCTCCAGGCGGCCGCGGTTGAGCACGGCGACCGACGTCGCCATCGTCATCGCCTCGACCTGGTCGTGGGTGACGTAGACGAACGTCCGCCCGAGCCGGCGGTGCAGTTCGGTGATCTCCGTGCGGGTCGCGGTGCGCAGCTGGGCGTCCAGGTTCGACAGCGGCTCGTCCATCAGGAAGGCGCCGGGGTCACGGACCAGGGCGCGGCCGAGCGCCACCCGCTGGCGCTGGCCGCCGGAAAGCTCCCGCGGCCGGCGGTCGAGCAGCGCGGCGAGGTCGAGGATGTCGGCGACCTCGGCGACGCGGCGACGGATGTCGGCCTTGCGCTGCTTACGGGCGCGCAGCGGGAACCCGATGTTGCGCTCGACGGTCAGGTGCGGGTAAAGCGCGTAGCTCTGGAACACCATCGCGAGGTCGCGGTCGCGGGCCGGGGTCTCGGTGACGTCGTTGCCGTCCACGAGCACCCGGCCGTCGCTGGGCGGAACCAGACCTGCGATCATGCGCAGCAGCGTCGACTTCCCGCAGCCGCTGGGGCCGAGCAGGACCAGGAAGTCGCCGTGGGCGACGTCGAGGCTCACCCCGTCGACCGCCCGCACGTCACCATAGCGGCGCGTGACGTTTTCGACGGTAATGCGGCTCACTGGTTCCCCCCTCGGATCCGGCGGCATCTGCCAAACAAGCTGTTCTATGTCCCTGCGCGCGCCGGGGCCGGACCAGTGCCGGACCGGGTTGTCTCTGGCCGGTGAATTCCCGGCACCCGGTCCGTATACGTGTCGATTAATTCCGTGTCGACGGGCAGATGCAGTTCAGCAGGTCTCGGTGAATCGTTGGTGAACGGATCGCGACGAATATGTCGGTGACCGCCCCCGATTGGCGGTTCCAATCGCGCGAGAGGTTTTCGGCTGATCGGGCCGGCTACTCGGGTCGGCGGCGGTCGCGGATCCAGGCCGCGACCGCCGGGCCGATGACGGCGGCATCCTTCGTCCAGGCGAAGTGATCGCGGTGGGCGACACCGGCGGCGGCGGTGATGTGCCAGCGGTCGAGCCGGGCTCTGGGCATGCGGCGGCAGAGGAAGTCCACGTTCGACTTCGGTCCCAACCGGTCGTCGTCGAGGGAGATGGCCAGCACCGGCAGGTCGAGCTCGGCGAGCAGCCGGTCGTAGTCACGGGTCGTCCCGTGCGGCCGGTAGCGGCTGGTGCGGGAGTGGCGGGCCCAGTCCGTCATCACCCGCCCGGGCATGGCGCCCCCGATGAGCATGCCGCCCGGCCAGTAGCCACGCACCTGCGCGACCAGGCCGATCGTCTGGATCGAGTACAGCGCCTCCGCCCACCGGCGGAAGCCGAACGCCTTCCAGTACACGGTCCCGGTGCCGATGACGCAGACACCGGCGATCCCGCCGTCGGCGGTCCCGTGGCGCTGCTCGGCCGCTGCGGCGGCGGCGTGCAGCAGGGCGATCTGGCCGCCGAGGCTGTGCCCGAACAGGTACGGCCGCGACCCGGGGAACCGCGTCCGCACGGCGGCCAGCACCCGCGGCAGGTCGACCTCGATGAGCTCGCGGTAGCCGAAGGTCGGCTGGTCGTGCAGGCCGGGCGTCGACTCGCCCTGGGCGCGCAGGTCCNTCGTCACCACCGACAGCCCCGCCGCGTGCAGCGCCCGCGCGATCGGCAGGTAGAACTTCGCCTTGAGCGCCATCGCGGGCAGGATCAGCACGACCGGCGCGTCCGGGTCGGCGTGGGGGAGCACCCGCAGCACGAACGACACGCCCCCGACGCTGTCGACCCGCAGCGCCTCCAACGCCGAGAACTCCGAGCGGCGCGGCGGCGCGGAGCCGGTTGTCGTCCCGGTTGTCGGGCCGGTTGCCGGGCCGCTTGCCGGGCCGCTTGTCGGGCCGGGCGCCGTCCCGGGCGTCGGGCCGGTCACGGGGCGGCCGGGGCGCCGGCCGGGGCGGCGAGTTCGGCGACGTAGGCGAAGCGGAAGGTGGCGACCAGCGCGCCGGCGGCGTCGTGCAGCACCGCCTTGCCGTCGAGGTCGACGCGCTCGCCGGGGCCGGCGGCGAGCACCTGGCGCACCGCGCGCTCGTCGACGGTGCCCACGGCGCGCACCAGGCCCCGGGCGGGCCGGCGGAACGACGACCAGCTGTCGCGTACGACGAGCCATTCCACGTCGGCGATCCGGGCCGCCGTCGCCCCCACGAACGCGCACGCCCCGGCGATGTCCGCGGCGAGGAACTGCGCGCCGGCGTGCACGGTGCCGAACTGGTTGGTCAGCTCGGGACGGTCGGGGATCTCCACGACCGCGTGGTCGGCGTCGACCTCCGTCACCTCGACGCCGACGAACGCGCCGAACGGCACCACCGTGTTCGCCATGCGCCGGATGTGCGCGAAGTCCACGGCGTTCCCCGGCTGGGCGAAGACCGCGAATCCGGGTGCTGCCGGGCTCAGAACTGACGGGTTGCTCACTGGGTCTCCTACCGCTGATGGACATGCCGCTGATGGGCACGGATCGCCTGACGCGGTTCCGCGGAACACCATGATCACGAGAGTCGGCTCGCAGCCAGGACAGTCGCAGCCAGGACGATCGCAGCCAGGACAGTCGCAGCCAGGACAGTCGTAGCCAGGACAGTCGTAGCCCGGACCGGGACGCGACGCGCGGTTCCGCGGAACACCAAGATCGACCGGACTAGCCGAGGCGGCGGAACACCCGCCGTGCCACCGAGGCCCGCAGCACCTCGGAGGGGCCCTCGTAGATGCGGAAGGCGCGCGCCTCGACGAGGAAGCGGGCGACGAGGTGGTCCTCGCAGACGCCGAGCCCGCCGAAGAGCTGCACCGCCCGGTCCAGCACCCGCCACACCGCCTCGGACACGAAGGTCTTCGCGATGGCGGCGTCGTGGCGGGCCGCCGAGCTGGTCGCGCCCTGGAGGTCCAGGGTCGCGGCGGTGGCGTGGACGAGGGCGCGGGCGGCGGCGAGGTCGATCTCGTTGTCGGCGACGAGGGCCTGCGCCATGCCGTGCTCGGCGATCGGGGCGCCGAAGGAGTGGCGGCCCAGCACGTGTTCGGCGGCCAGCACGTGCGCGCGGACCGCGAGGCCCAGCCAGTTCATGCAGAACGTCAGCCGGGACGGGGCCAGCCNGGCCTGGGCGTACTCCAGGCCCAGGCCGACCTCGCCGAGCACGGCGTCGTCGTCGACGCGGCAGTCGTCGAAGGCGACCTCGCAGTGGCCGCCGGGGGCGCTGGTGAAGTCCAGCGTCGGCATCCGGCGCACCACCCGCATCCCCGGGTTGTCCGCGTCGACGAGGAACATCGTGGGGCCGGCGTCGGTGCGCGCGACGCAGATCGTGAACGCGGCGCCGTCCGCGCCGGTGATGAGGTGCTTGGCGCCCGTGATCGACCAGCCGCCGGGCACCCGGGTGGCCAGCGTGCGCAGNATGCTCGGGTCGGATCCGGTGCCGGGCGCCGGTTCGGTCATCGCGATCGACGAACGCACCTCGCCGGCGGCCAGCGGCGCCAGGTAGCGCTCGCGCTGGGCCGGGGTGGTGGCGTCGGCGAGCAGGTGGATGTTGCCGTCGTCCGGGGCCCAGCAGTGCAGGGCCAGCGGCCCGACGAGGCTCGCCCCCGCGGCGATGAGCACGTGCGCCTGCCCGCGGAAGTCCAGGCCGAAGCCGCCGTACTCGACGGGCGACAGCGGGCCGAACACCCCGGCGTCCTTGGCGGCCGCCACCAGCTCCAGCCGCAGCGCGTCGTCCATCCGGCGGCCGTCGACGACGATCTCGCGTTCGACGNGGACGACGACGTCGCGGACGAACCGCGCGGTGCGTTCCGCCAACAGCACGGGATCCGGCGGACTCGATGCTTCGGAGGGCCTGACGATTGTCTCGCTCACGGTTGCTCCCACCGGTATAAAAGTGNTGCGTGCGGGGTCATTGTTGCCGTGTCCCGCGCGTTCGGTCGTCGGCCATCGACGTTTTCGATGGGGTGATTGCCGTTGTATTGATCGCTGTTCACCCGATGCCTGGCATGCGACGGTTTGACGGTGAGTTCGGTATCTCGCTGGACGGTCCTGCGGGTGGACACCGCGACCCTGGCAGCAGAGAACGTGCTGGTAGTCGTGCTGGTGGACCCGCAAGGAGAGGCTCTCGACACCTGGGCTCCGGGCGCCCACGTGGATATTCGGGTACCGGGAGGGGAGATCCGCCAGTACTCGTTGTGCGGTGATCCGTCCGATACCCGGTCATGGCGAATCGCGGTGCTCCTGGAGGAGAAAAGCCGGGGCGGGTCGCGCTACTTCCATGAACAGGTCGTGACGGGCACGGAAATCGAGGTGGGCGCCCCGCGAAACAATTTCCCGCTGGTGGCCGGCGGGTCCTACCGGCTGGTCGCCGGCGGCATCGGGATCACGCCGCTGCTGCCGATGCTGCACGAGCTGGAGCGCCGCGGCGCCGACTGGCGGCTGTACTACGGCGGTCGGGCGCGGCGGCGGATGGCGTTCCTGCCCGAACTCGCCCGCCACTCCGAGCGGGTGCGTGTGCTGCCCGAGGACACCGAGGGCCTGCTGCCCGTCGAGGACATCGTCGCCGAGCTCGCCGACGACTCGCGGCTGTACTGCTGCGGGCCGGAGCCGTTGCTGGCGGCCACCGAGCGGGCGTTCGCCGCCCGCGGCGTCGGCAGCCTGCACATCGAGCGGTTCCGCCCCCGCCCGACGGACGGCGCGGACGACGCCGAGCAGCGGGCCTTCGACGTACTGCTGGCCGGCTCCGGACGGCTGGTGCGGGTACGGGCCGACCAGTCGGTGCTCGACGCGCTCGACCGCGCCGGGCTCGACGTCCCCTCCTCGTGCCGCGAGGGCACCTGCGCGAGCTGCGAGACGACCGTGCTCGACGGCGAGGTCGACCACCGGGACTCGGTGCTGTCGGCGCAGGAGCAGGCCACCGGCACCACGATGATGATCTGCGTCTCGCGGGCGCGTTCGGAGCGGCTGACCCTTGACCTCTGACCGATCGACCTCGACACCGCGCGCCGGGNATGCCGTCGTCCTCGGGGCGGGGATCGCCGGCCTGCTCGCCGCGCGGGTCCTGAGCGAGTCCTTCGACCGGGTCAGCGTCCTCGACCGTGACGACCTGCCCGGCACCGGCGACACGGGCGATCTCGGTGCCGGTCTGGGCACCGGTCTGGGCGCCGGTCTCGGTGCCCGCCGCGGGGTGCCACAGGCCGGGCACCTGCACGCGCTCATGGACCGTGGGCGGGAGATCCTCGAGGAGCTGCACCCCGGCCTGGTCACGCGGCTCGTCGCCGCCGGGGCGCCGACGAGCGAGGCGCTGGTCGGCGGGCGCTGGTACCTGCAGGGGCGCCGCGTCGGGCCGGTCTCCACCGGGCTGACGTCGGTGCTCGCGAGCCGGCCGCTGCTCGAACGCGAGCTGCGCCGGCGCACGGCGGCCCTGCCCGGCGTCCGCCTGCTGCCGCGGACCGCGGTGATCGGGCTGGTCGGCGTCGGGGCGGATGAGTCCGTCACCGGCGTGCGGATCCGTGCCGGCGCCGGCGACGGCGCGTCGACGGTGCTCGCCGCGGACCTGGTGGTCGACGCCAGCGGCCGCAACTCCCGTTCGCTGGACTGGCTTGCCGCCGCCGGGCACCCGGCGCCGCCGACGTCGCGCGTCACCGTGGATCTCGGCTACGCCTCGCGGATCTACCAGCGTCGCCCCGAGCACCTCGGCGGCGACCTCAGCGTCATCATCTCCACCACCCCGGGCCTGCGCGGCGGGGGCGCGGCCGCCGTCGAGGGCGACCGCTGGATCGTCACCCTCGCGGGCCTGCTCGGCGAGCATCCCCCCACCGACGACGACGGGTTCCGCGCGTTCGCCCGGCGGCTGCCGGCCCCCGACATCGCCGACCTCATCGGCACGGCGACGCCCCTGACCGACGCCGTGCCCTACCGGTTCCGGGAATCGGTGNGGCGGCACTTCGAGGCCGTGCGCCGCCCACCCGACGGGATCGTGGTCATCGGCGACGCACTGTGCAGCTTCAACCCGCTCTACGCGCAGGGCATGACGGTCGCCGCCCAGCAGGCGCTGGTCCTGCGCGACTGCCTGAGCGGGGGTCTGCGCGGGCTGCCGGGCCGCTTCTACCGCGCGGTCGGCCCCGTCCTCGACGTCGCGTGGGACATGGCGACCTCGTCGGACCTGCGCTACCCGGCGGTGGCGGGCCGGCGCACCCTGCGGGGCCGGGTTACCGGGAGCTACGCGGCCCGCGCGCAGCGCCGCGCACATCGCGATCCCGCCGTCGCCCGGACCCTCATGCGCGTGGTCCACCTCGCCGAGCCGCCCACCGCGCTGCTGCGCCCGGCGCTGGCCGCCCGGGTGCTCGCTCCCGGCGCCCCGCGGGCGATCNCCCCCGCCGCGCCCACTGTCCGTGACCGCCTGGCCGTCCCCCACCACGAGCAGTCGTAGAAGGAGCTCAGCATGGTCACCGTCCAACCCGCGTCGTCCGAGGCCTACGTCCCACCGAACGAGTCGTCCCCCGAGCAGNCGGGNNCCCGNCTGCTCGCGAAGCTGTTCGACCCCGCGAACCGGCACGACCCCTACTCCATCTACACCGAACTGCGCGCCGCCGGACCGCTGCACACCGGGCCGTTCGACCTCAAGCTCGCCAACCGCTACGCGGACTGCGCGGCGGTGCTGGGCAGCCAGGAGTGGGGCCACGACCGCGAGCCCCACCAGCTCCACCCGACCATCCCCNCCGAGGCGTTCCCCGCGTCGTTCCTGTGGATGGAGCCACCGGACCACACCCGGCTGCGCGGCCTGGTGACGAAGGCGTTCACCGCGCGGACCGTGGCGGCGCTGCGGCCCCGCATCGCCGCGCTCGTCGACGAGCTGCTCGACAACGCGCTGCGGCAGGGCGAGTTCGACCTCATCGCCACCATCGCCTACCCGCTGCCGCTGACGGTGGTCTGCGAGATCCTCGGCGTGCCGGCCGAGGACCATCCGCTGGTGCAGGTCTGGTCGCAGGCGCTGGCCCGGGCCTTCGACCCCGACGTGCTGATGACGCCGGAGGCGCTCGCCGAGCGCAACCGTGCCATCCCCGAGTTCCTGTCGTACTTCCGCGCCCTGGTCTCCCGCCGGCGCCGGGAGGCGACGGGCGACGATCTGATCACCCAGCTCGCCGCCGTCGAGGAGCAGGGCGACCGGCTCACCGAGGAGGAGCTGCTGGGCACCTGCGTGACGCTGCTCATCGCCGGCCACGAGACGACGGTCAACCTCGTCGGCAACGGGATGATGGCCCTGATCCGCCACCCCGACCAGGTCGCGCTGCTGCGGGAGCGCCCCGAGCTGATCGGGCCGGCGGTCGACGAGCTGCTGCGCTACGACTCGCCCATCCACATGAACACCCGGGCCGCCAAGCGCGAGCTGGTCGTGGGCGGCGAGGTCTTCGCCCCCGGTGAGGGGATCGTCGCGCTCATCGCGTGCGCGAACCGCGACCCGCTGGTGTACGACGACCCGGAGCGGCTCGACGTCACCCGCTTCCACACCTCCAAGCCGATCGCCCGGCACCTGTCGTTCAGCCTCGGCCACCACTACTGCCTCGGCGCGCCGCTGGCACTACTCGAGATGGAGCTGCTGCTCGCCGGCGTGCTGGACCGGGTCGCCGACATGGAGCTGCTCACCGACACGCCGCCGTACAAGCCGAACATGCTCATCCGCGGCCTGGCCGAACTCCCCACGCGCTTCCACGCCGCCTGAGTTCCACATTCCGCGGGCAGGCGGGATACGCGATACGCGGAAGGCCGGCGCCATCCTCGGGACCCATGACCGGGGGCGGCGCCGGCCTTCGCCGGTTCAGGCCGCGGCGGGGGAGAGGTCGACGGGCAGCGAGCTCAGCCCACGGTGGATGAGGCTCGGCTGGTAGGACAGCTCGTCGGTGGCCAGCGACAGCGCCGGCGCGCGCTCGACCAGCGTGCGGATCGCGGTCGTCGCCTCCAGCCGGGCCAGCGGCGCGCCCAGGCAGTAGTGCAGGCCGAGGCTGAAACCGAGGTGGCGCGGCGAGCGGCCGGGCTCGGCGTAGCGGGTGACGTCGAGGCGTTCGCCGCCGTCGAACACATCGGTGTCCCGGCCCGCCGACCCCATCAGNACGATCGCCCCGTCCCCGCGGCGGAAGCGGCGTTCGCCGACGGTGGTGTCGGTNAGCGCGACCCGCATCGTGAACTGGGTCGGCGTGTCGTAGCGCAGGATCTCCTCCACCGCCGACGGGGCCAGCTCGGGCCGGGCGCGCAGCAGCGCCAGCTGGTCGGGGTGGGCGAGCAGGGCGAGGATGCCGTTGCCGACCAGGTTGATCGACGTCTCCATCCCGGCGACGAGNAGCAGCACGCAGATGCCGAGCACCTCGGCGGCGGTGAGCACCTCGCCGGACTCCTCCACCGCGACGAGCCGGCTGAGAAGGTCGTCTTCGGGGTGCGCCTTGCGGCGCGCCACGAGGTCCTGAAGGTAGGCGACCACGTTCGCGCCGGCGGAGTCGCGACGGGCGGCGTCCTCGGCGGACAGCAGGGCGTCGGGGTCGGTGCCGCGGGCGATGGCCAGCTCCCAGGAACGCAGCATCTCGGCATCGGCCGCGGGCACCCCGAGCAGCCGCTGACCCACCATCGCCTGGGCGAGCGGCGCGGACAGGCCGCTGATCACGTCGAGTCCGCCGGCGGCGAGCGCGCGGTCCACCAGCGTGTCGACCAGGCTGGTGATCATCGGCGTGAGGTCGGCGACCATCCGGGCGCTGAACGCCTTGTTGACCAGCGTGCGCAGCCGCCGGTGGTCCGGCGGGTCCATCCGGATGAACGACCCGGGCAGGCTCGCCTGCTGGTCCCAGAAGGGGCTGAGCCGGTCGACGTTGCCGTGGCCCCACGCCTGGCTCTGCAACACCGCGGCGCAGTCCGAGAACCGGGACATCAGCGTCACCTCGGCGTCGCCCAGGCGGACGGGGGTCGGGCTGCCAGCCTGGCGCAGCCGGCGGTACCGAGGGTAGGGATCGATCCGGTGGGCGGTGTCGAACACGTCGTGGGCGTCGACAACACGGTGGGCGTCGACCCGGTCGCCGTCGATCTCCGCTGTGGTCATGAATCCCGCTCCTTCGTATGCGCCTTCCGTCCCTCGGACCTGCGGTACCGGGAACACGGGTATGCGCGCGGAGAAATGCAGGTGGCGGCGTCATCGTGGGTCCGGCGTCGGTGCCGGTCAAGGGCTCTTTGTCGCGGGCCGGGCAATTCTCATCGGTCGATAAGGAGCGGGTATCAGGCGCGCAGGCTTTCCAGCTCGGCCGGAAGATGGACGAAGCGGAAGCCGGCGCCGAGCAGGCGGGGCAGGGCCGCCGCCGCGCCGGGTCCGGTGCCGCGGCCGGGATGGTTCATGTGCCCGATCACGATCGAGCCGGGCGGGGCGGCCAGCAGGCTGGCGCGGACCTGGGCCGCGCTGTAGGTGGCGCCACCGTCACCGTTCACCGTGAACGACACGATCGTCTCGCCGAGGTCACCGACGATGCGGGCGGCGATGTCGTCGCTGTACGCCGTACCCGGACGGAACAGTCGGGGCGGTCGGCCGAGCAGGCCGGTGAGCGTGGCATGGTTGCCGGCGACCTCGTCGTAGACCTGGCCGGCATCGCGGGTGCCGGGGATGCCGTAGGCCGAGCGGCCCGACACCGACAGCGGCCGGTGCAGGGTGCCGTGGTTGCCGATCTCGAACAGCGGGTCGCCGGNGAGGTCGGCGAAGGCGGGCCGGTTCGCGGCGATCCAGCGGGAGTTGAGGAAGAGGGTGGCCGGAACGCCGTACCGGCGCAACGTGGTGATCAGTCCCTGGTCGTAGCCGCTGCCACCGGGCCCACCGCAGGCGTCGAGGGTGAGCGCCAGCGTCCTGCCGGCGCCGGGCAGCCGGGTGATCGTCCCGGGCAGGTCCAGTGCCCAGGCACGCGGCCGCAGGCCGCCGTAGCGGGCGACGATCTCGGCGCGGCCCACCCCGGCCGGCGTCGCGGCGAGGCCGGCCTCCAGGGGAAGCGGCCGATCGTGCGGCCCGGGCCCGTCGGCGCCGGCCGCGGGACGGCTCGGCCCTGGCGCGCCTGGCCCGCCGGTACCGGCCGCGGAACGGCCGGTTCCACAGCCGGCGAGGGCAGCGAATGTCATCGCGGCGACCCCGGTGACCAGCGCACGGCGAGATGCCGGCATGGCACAGTCCCCCGATCCGGCCCCGACGATCCGGTGCCGACCACCCGGATCCCACGATCCGGCCCCCGACAATGGTGTCATGGCCGGCNCCGACCGCACGGAGGCCACCCGTTGTGGCCGCGCATGGTTCAGCTGCGGCGGGAATTCCGCATCGGTCGATAAGAAGCGGATATCGAGTGCGGCAGTCGTGTCTGCGCGGCCTAGCGTCGATGGTGTGGCCGAGGTCAGTGACGTGGCGGAGACCGGTGGTTTCGCAGAGGTCGGTGGCGTGGCGCAGACGGGTGGCGCGCGCGAGATCTTCGATCCGCGGTGGCGCAGCGATCCCTATCCGCTCTACCGGACGTTGCGGGAGTCGGCCCGCTGCCACTGGCTGTCCCCGGCCCGGATCGGCGTGCTGACCCGGCACGCCGACTGCGTCGCCGTCCTGCAGGATCCCGCCTGGGGCCACGTCCCGATGGAGACCAGCGCGTTTCGTCCGGTAACGGATCAGGACGAGGGCCTGCGCTCGATGCTGNGGGCGAACCCGCCGACGCACACCCGGCTGCGTCGCCTGGTCAGCCGGGCGTTCACCCCGGCGCGGATCGCCCGGTTCCGCCCGATGGCCGAGGCGCTGGCGGGCGAGCTGCTCGCCGCGGCCGTCGACCGCGGCGAGGTCGATCTCGTCGAGGCCTTCACCCGGCCGCTGCCGCTGCGGGTCATCTGCTCGCTGCTCGGGGTTCCGGCACACGACGAGAAGGTCTTCAGCGGTTGGGCGTCGGCGCTGACCCGCGGACTCGACCCCGACCAGGTCCTCGACCCGGTCGAGCGGGCCCAGCGCACCGAGGCCACCCGGGCGTTCGCCGACTACTTCACCGCGCTCATCGCCCGCCGCCGCGCCGAACCCGCGGACGACCTGCTCAGTGACCTGATCGCCGTGCAGGACCAGGGCGACCGGCTCGGCGCGGACGAGCTGCTCGAGATCTGCGTCCTGCTGCTCGTCGCCGGCTACGACACGACCGTGAACCTGGTCGCGAACGCCGTGCTGGCCCTCGCCCGGGACCCGGGCCAGTACGCGGCGCTGCAGGCGAATCGGACGCTGGTGCCGGCGGCGATCGAGGAGACGCTGCGCCACGACCCGCCCGTCCAGTGGACGGGACGCACCGCGCTCACCGACACCGACCTCGCCGGGCAGGCGTTCCGCGCCGGGGACGGCATCATCCTCGTCGCCGGGGCCGCCCACCGCGACCCCGCGGCCTTCCCCGACCCCGACCGGTNCGACCTCACCCGCTACGCCTCGGCGTCCNCCCCCGCGGCCCNCCACCTCGGCTTCGGCCACGGCCTGCACTACTGCCTCGGTGCCCCGCTGGCCCGCCTGGAGGCCGAGACCATGCTGACCGCCCTGCTCGACCGCGTCGCCCGCCTGGAGATCGTCGCCGAGCCGACCTACCGCCCCCACCTCGCCGTCCGCGGCGTCGACGCCCTCCAGATCCGCCTCCACCCCGCCGGTTGATCCTGCAGCGCAGCTCGGTGGGCGGCCACGCTGTCGGCTGGCGAGGTGCCGTGGGGCGGTNCCGCGGAACCGCGGTCGCCCCGTGGCTCACGGGCAGCCCGCTGCCAGCCATGCCGGGTACCGGGCAGGAGACATCAACTCCCACACCGGTTGTGCCTGATGNTCGCCACCCATGCCGGTGAGCAGCCGAACGGCAGTCCTCGATCTGGACGGCTCCGACCGCACGACGAAGTCCCGCGTGACTGGTTCGTGACCGACGCACCGTCGCAGTGGCCCCCGACCGGCGCGGTGATCCGCCGCCGATGCTGCCCGCGCCGGCCGCGAGCAGAGGGTGATGTGGACTGGGCCATCAGCTGATGGCGTCATCGGGGCTTGCCATTGGCGTCTAGATGACGTCATACTGGCGTCATGGACCTTGGGTCGTATGTGGAGGAGCTGCGCCGGGAGCTCGCCGTCGCCGCGGAGGTGGGGGGCGCGGACGCGCGTGCGCTGGCCGAGCGGCTCGTCGGGCCGTTGGAGTCGGCCACCAGGCTTGCCCTGCTGGAGGCGTTGTCGGCGGCGGCGGACGAGATCAGCCGTGAGTTGGCGCCGGGGTCGGTCGAGGTGCGGCTGCGTGGCCGCGATGCCGACTTNGTGGTGACGCCGCCGCCGGCGGTCCTGCGCGCCGAGGATGACGTCACGTTTGGCGTCACGCCGTCCGCCGGGGTGGTGGCCACCGGGGCTGGGCTGGTGGGGACCGGTTCGGGCGGGACCGGGCCGGCGGCGGGGGAGGGTGACGAGGGGCGGACGTCGCGGATCACCTTGCGCGTCCCGGAGCACCTCAGGCCGCGCATCGACGAGGCGGCCGAGCGTGAGGGGTTGTCCGTCAACGCCTGGCTCGTGCGCGCCGTCGGCGCCGCGCTCGACCCCGGCGCCGGAGCCGCACGCCCCGGGCTGCCGGGTGCCGACCAGCACGGGCGCCGGTACCGCGGATGGGTCCGCTAGCCAGTCACGGGGCCCGGCCGATCGCATGGGGTCGGGTCGACGACACAGGGCCGATCAACGAAGGCCGATCACTCCCGGCCGATCACTCCCGGCCGATCACTGGAGAAGGAGCTGCACCATGCCGAGTTTCGACACCCCCGAACCGATCCTCGCCGTCGTCGAGTTGGGCGTCGGGAGCCTGCGAGTCCGGGCGGGCGATCGCGCCGACACCGTNGTGGAGGTGCGCCCGGCCGAGGCGGCCCACGACGCCGACGTGCAGGNCGCCCGGGAGACCACCGTCGAGTACTCCGACGGCCGGCTGACGATCCGGGCGCCCAGGAGGCGCCTGCGTTCGCTGTTCGGGACCGGCGAGGCGGTCGAGGTGACGGTCGACCTGCCCGCCGGCTCGCGCCTTGACGCGAGCGCGGGGACGGGTGTCGTGGCCACGGGCCGTCTGGGTGACTGCACGGTCCAGACCGCCCGCGGCGGCATCGACCTCGACGAGGCCGCCGACCTGCGGCTGCGCACCGCCGACGGGGACGTCAGCGTGGGCCGCTGCCGGGGGCATGCCGAGGTCAGGACCGCGAACGGCGCGGTCCGGATCCAGCGGCTCGACGGCCCGGTGCTGGTCCAGGCGGCGAGCGGCGTGATCGCCCTCGGCGAGGCGGCGGACGACGTGCGGCTCGCCACCGCCGCCGGGGCCATCAGTGTCGACCGGGCGCTGGCGAGCGTCGACGCCCGGACCGGCTCGGCCGACATCCGTCTCGGTGAGGTCGTGCGTGGCGCGGTGGCGCTGGTGACCGGATCCGGCCGGCTCGACATCGGCGTGCGGGAGGGCACGACCGCCCTGCTCGACCTCCGCTCGGGTGACGGCACCGTGCGCAGCGAGATCGCCGCCGTCGACCGCCCGGAACCGTCCGACGAGACCGTCGAGATCCACGCCCTCTCCGGCCGCGGCAACATCCTGGTTCACCGCTCCCGGCCCGTCCGGTCGTCCGCCTTGGCCAAGTAGCCGACACCTGGTTTCCGGAAATAGTTCGTCCGTAGTGATGGTATTTTTTTGGAGATCTTTGTCCGAATCGATCGGCCTACCTCGGCCCAGGCAACTCCGAGCCAGGTTATGAACGGGTGACGCGGGGATGTCGCAGCGTGCCCGCCTGTTTAACTCTTCTTCCTCTGCGCAGTACTGACCACGGTCCGTGGACCCCCTAACCTGACCTGGATCTTCAGCGAGGGCCCGCGCTGATTCCTTCGTAACTGCCGGAGGTCTCACCTTGTCCGTTCTCACCCGTGTCCGGCGTTCGCGCCTGGCGCTGGGCTCCCTCGGCGCGGCCAGCCTGGCGGCCGCCGTGTTCGGAGTGTGGGCTGCCGCCCCCNCCCAGGCCGCGGGTCTGCCCGCGCCNGACCACGTCGTCGTCGTGATGCTCGAGAACCACGGCTACTCGCAGGTCATCGGATCGTCGAGTGCGCCCTACATCAACTCGCTGAAGAGCGGCGGCGCGAACCTCACCGCGTCCTACGCCCTGACCCATCCCAGCCAGCCCAACTACGTCGCGCTGTTCTCCGGCGGCACCCAGGGCATCACCGACGACGCCTGCTACACCCCGGGATTCAGNAGCGCCGCCAACCTCGGCTCCGAACTCATCGCCGCCGGCAAGACGTTCGGCAGCTACAACGAGGGCCTGCCGTCGGCCGGGTCGACGGTCTGCACGAACAGCGCCACCAAGTACGCCCGCAAGCACAACCCGTGGTTCGCCTTCAGTAACGTGCCGACGANCACCGCGCACACCTTCGCCCAGTTCCCGACGAACTACTCGACGCTGCCGAAGGTCTCGTTCGTCATCCCGAACCTGTGCAACGACATGCACGACTGCTCGGTCNCCACGGGCGACACCTGGCTGCAGAACAACCTCGGCGCCTACGCCACCTGGGCGAAGACCCACAACAGCGTNCTCGTGGTGACCTTCGACGAGGACAACTCGCAGAGCGGCAACCGCATCCCCACGGTGTTCTACGGCCAGCACGTCACCGCGGGCAGCAGCACGTCGACGACCTACAACCACTACAACCTGCTGCGCACCCTGGAGGACCTCGGCGGNCTGACGACGCACGCCGGCAACGCGTCGAGCGCGTCGGACATCACCGGCATCTGGAGCTAACGGCCGGTGTACGTCGCGGACACCCGCACCAGACCGGCAGGCCCGGGGGCGACCCCGGGCCTGCCGGCCCCGCCGCCGGCGACCCGGGCGCCGGCATCCCCGGAACTGGCATCCCCGGAACTTGCATCCCCCGAGCCGGCGGGCCGCCCACCATCGCACCTCGCGCGGCGGGCCGTGCCCGCCACCGTGCTGGTCCTCGGCGCGGTCAGCCTCATCACCGACGTCTCCGCCGAGATGGTCACCGCCGTGCTGCCGCTGTACCTGGTGACCGGGCTGGGCCTGTCCCCGCTCGGCTTCGGCCTGCTCGACGGCATCTACAACGGCGCCAGCGCGTTGGTCCGCCTCGTCGGCGGCCACCTCGCCGACCGCGGCCGGCGCCACAAGGCGATGGCGGCCCTCGGCTACGGGCTGTCCGCGCTGTGCAAGCCGGCGCTGCTGATCGCGCACAGCCTGGCGGGGATCGGCGCCGTCCTCGCGGTGGACCGCACCGGCAAGGGGCTGCGCACGGCCCCGCGGGACGCGATGATCTCGCTGGCCGCCCCGCCCGAGGCCCAGGGCCGTTCCTTCGGCGTGCATCGGGCGATGGACACCGCCGGTGCCCTGCTGGGCCCGGTCGTCGCGGTCGTCGTGATGCACGCGGCCGCGGACGGGTTCGACGCGGTGTTCACCGTCAGCTTCTGCGTCGCGGCGACCGGGGTCGTCGTCCTGCTGCTGTTCGTACCCGGTCGCGTGACCCAACCCGAGCCGGCCGGGAGTGAGCGCGCCGGGAGTGGGCCGACGGGGAGTGGGCCGACGGAGAGCGGGGAGACGGAGAGCGGGCGGGGCGAACAGGCGGTTGTGTCCCTGCGCGCCGCCGTGAGGCTGCTCGGTGACCGCGCGCTGCGCCGGCTCGCCCTGTGCGCGTTGCTGCTGGGCCTCGCCACCGTCAGCGACTCGTTCCTGTATCTGATTCTGCAACGCGACCTGAACCTGTCGGGCGCGTGGTTTCCGCTGCTGCCNCTGGGCACGTCCGCGTCGTTCCTGCTGCTGGCGGTCCCGCTGGGACGCGCAGCCGACCGGTTCGGCCGCTGGCGCGTCTTTCTCGCCGGGCACGGTGGCCTGCTCGCGGCGTACGGCCTCCTGCTCGCGTCGGTGGGAGGCACGGTGGCGGGAGGCAGGGCGGTGGGGGGCACGGCGGTGGGCGTCGTCGTGCTCGTCCTGCACGGCGCCTTCTATGCGGCGACCGACGGGGTGCTCATGGCCGCCGCGGCCGGGTCGGTTCCGGCAGGGCTGCGCTCCAGCGGACTGGCCCTGGTCCAGACGGGGCAGGTGGGCGCGCGTTTCGCCTGCTCGCTGCTGTTCGGCGCCGCCTGGACGGCCTGGGGTGACCGTAGCGCCCTGGCCGCCGCCACCGTGGCACTCGCGGCCTGCACCGCCGCCGCCGTCGCGCTGCGTCCCGGGCGGGCGGCGCCGCCTCCTGCACCGGCGGCGCCGCGGTCCGGGCAGGAGGCCTGGTGAGCATCCGGGCTCGTCTCGCCGTGCTCGTCGCGGTCGTCGTGGTGCTCGCCGGGGTCGCCACCGCGGCCGTGGTGCACGCCTCCGGGCGCGCCGCGCGACGTGACGACCAACAGGCCGGCGGGCCCGTGATCCGGCCCGGGCGGGTCGTGCTCACCGCTGCGGCCGGCGCGGGCACCACCGCGCCGGCGAGCGGGGCGGCGAGCGCGACGGCGGGGGAGCGGCTGGTGTTCCGCTCGACGGCGTGGGGTCCGCACCGCGACGAGCTGGTGTCCGTGCCGGCCGCGGACCCGGCCGGGCCCCGCACCGCTTCCGGCGTGCGTTGCCTGCGGTTCCACGCCGCCGGCGGCACCGGCATCTGCCTGCGCCGAGTGCCGGGCGTGGTGGGGGAGAGCTACCGGGCGGTGGTGCTCGGCGCGGACCTGCGCGAGCGGCGCGACTATCCGCTCGGCGGCATCCCCACCCGCGCCCGGGTCTCGCCGAGCGGACGCATGGCAGCCTGGACCGTGTTCGTCAGCGGCGACTCCTACGCGGGCACCGCGTTCTCCACCCGCACGTCCATCCTCGACACCCGCACCTGGCGGCTGGACGACACCCTGGAGGACTACCGGATCGTCCGGGACGGCCGGACCTACCGCAGCCCCGACGCGAACTACTGGGGGGTGACGTTCGCCGACGACACCCACTTCTACGCCACGCTCGCCACCGGCGGGCAGACCTACCTGGTCCGCGGCGACGTCGCCGCCCGGACGGTCACCACCCTGCGGGCGAACGTCGAATGCCCGTCACTGTCCCCGGACGGCACCCGGCTGGCGTTCAAGAAGCGGGTGGCGAGCCTGCCCGTCGACGCGCCGTGGCGGCTGACCGTCCTGGACCTGCGGACCATGCGCGAGACCGCGCTGGCCGAGCAGCGCAACGTCGACGACCAGGCGCTCTGGCTCGACGCCCGCACCCTCGCCTATGCCCTGCCCGGCGACTACGGCAGCGACCTGTGGGCCGTGCCCGCCGACGGCGGCGGCAGCCCGCGGCGCCTGACCACGGCGGCGCTGGCTCCCGCCGTGGTCGGCTGACCGGGCCCACGGCCTGACCGGCGACGCGGCCTGACCGGCGACGCGGCCCGACCGGGCGGCTCAGGCGGACTTGCGGGGCAGGCTCCAGTAGTCGCGGTTGACGGCGATCCGGCCCTCGCGCAGCGAGCCGAAGGAGGACCCGCGGATGCCGGCCGGCTGCATGACCCACTCGATGGCGTAGGTGGCTCCGTCGGACAGGGTGGTGACGACGTCGTAGGTGGTGCCCGCCGTCTGGCTCAGGGCGTTGTCGATGAACGCCCGGGCCTCGTCGGTGCCGGCGGCGCCGTGGCCGGTCGGGACGTCCTCCAGCACGACGTCCGGGGTCAGGGTGGCCAGGATCGCGTCGGTGTCCTGCTTGTTCCAGCCGGCGAAGTAGTCGTCGATGACGGTGGTGTCGCTCATGGTCGTGTCTCCTCCGTGAGGGCGGGCCGCGCCGGGCCCGCCGAGTCGATCGGGTTCGGGCCGATCGGGTTCGGGTCGATCGGGTTCGGGTCGATCGGGTCGGCGACGGGCGGCGCGGCCGCCGGTACCGTCGCCANCACGCGGCGCAGGGCGCGTTCGAGCGTCGAGAGGTCGTCCAGGCCCGGCCCGCTGACGCCGGCGGCGGCCAGGCTCGGATGCGTGCCGCCGGCCGCCACCAGCCCGCGGGCCGCGAGCCAGCCGGTGAACAGCAGGTAGGTGGCGGTGAACAGCTCGACCGCCGCGGGCTCCGGCAGGCCCGCGGCGCGCAGGATCGACAGCGCCGTGCCGGTGAGCCGGCCGGCCGCGGCGGAGGGCAGCGACGCCGTCAGCGCCCGCATCCCGGTGCCCGGGTAGCGACGGAACGCCTCGTCCATCGCGGTGACGAGCCCGACGTACTGGTCCACCCAGGGCGCGGCCGGATCGAGCTCGATGCGGATGTCGGCGGCGACCGCCTCGACGACCCGGTCGGCCAGATCCTCGCCGCCGCGCAGGTGGTAGTGCACCGCGGGCGGGGTGACGCCGAGCTCGTCGGCGACGGCGCGCACGGTCAGCCGGTCGAGGCCGCCGCGCTCCACCACCCGTAGTGCGGCGTCGAGCACGTCGCGCTGGGTCAGCGGCGCCGGCTGCGTCCCGCCACGCCTGCGTGCCACCGACCGCCTCCCGCCCCGAATCTCCGGACCGCCCGAGGCTTCATTATGCCATAGTAAATCACTGCGGTCACGACCTGAGGGAGGCCGAAATGCGCAGCGACATCGACGGCGACCTAGACAACGACGTCGTCGTCATCGGGGGCGGGGTGGGCGGCTGCGCGCTCGCCGCCCGCCTGGCCACGGCGGGTCTGGGCGTCACGGTGCTGGAGCGCGAGCGCGTCTACCGCGACCAGATCCGCGGCGAGGCGATCGCGCCGTGGGGCTTTCGCGAGGCCGTCGAGCTGGGCCTCGGCGACACGGTGCTCGGCACCGAGGGCGCGTCGGTGATCAGCCGGATGGTGCCCTACGACGAGATGCTGACCGTCGAACGCGCCCGCAGCGCCGCGATGGACCTGTCCACGACCGTGCCCGGCGCCCCGGGGATCATCGGCGTGGGCCATCCGGAGCTGCGCGAGGCGCTCGCCACCGCCGCGGCCAAGGCCGGCGCGACCGTCGTGCGCGGCGTCGGGCGGTCCACGGTGGAACCGGGCCCGGCGCCGTCGGTCACCTACGAGCTGGACGGGGCGCACCACACCGTGCGCGCCCGGTTCGTCGTCGTCGCCGACGGCAAGAACTCCGCGACCCGCACGGCACTCGGCATCCCGATCACGGTGACCACCCCGCGGGTGATGCTCACCGGGCTGCTCGTCGACGACGGCGGCNCGTGGGACCGCGCCGAGACGACGCTCGGCGTCGACGGGCGCAACCAGTACGTCGTCGTGCCCCGCGGCGCCGACCTGATCCGGCTCTACATCGCCCGGTCCGCGACCGACCCCGAACGGTTCAACGGGCCCGAACGGGTGGCCCGCTTCCTGGCGGCGTACCGCTCACCGGCGCTGCCGTGCCCCGACGCGCTCGCCGACGCCACCCCGGCCGGGCCGTGCGCGACCTTCCCCATGACCGACGCCTGGACCGACAACCCGCTGCTCCCCGGGATCGCGCTGCTCGGCGACGCCGCCGGTTGGAGCAACCCGGTCACCGCCCAGGGGCTGAGCATCACCCTGCGCGACACCCGGGTGCTCGCCGAGGCCCTGCTCGACACCCCCACCTGGACCCCGCAGACGCTGCGCGGCTACGCCGAGGAACGCGGCGAGCGGATGGCACGGCTGCGCTTCGCCACCGCGCTGACCGATCTGCTGTCCGCGTTCGGCATGCCCGAGCGGGCGGCGAAGCGCCGGCGGATGACGAAGCTGCTGCGCGAGCGCCCGGACCTNGGCGCCGNGCTCGGCGCCGTCCACGCGGGCCCCTGGGCGCTCGGCCCCGAGGCGTTCTCCCCGGACATCCTCACCACCCTCGCCCTCGCCTGACCGCAGCTGCTGGCGGCCGGACACGGGTAGACCCTCCCCGTCAGGCTCGGGTGACGTCTGCGATGGCGGACCGGCCGACGGTGGGGCAGCGGGGCTCAGGCGGTCGCGCGGGCATCGGCGGCGAGGCGGCGCAGGAACTCCTCGACCACGTCGACCAGCTCCCCGACGACGTCGCCGGGCACGTCGGGACTGAGCACGGCCGGCAGTTCGGTCTCGGCCGAGCCGGCGAAGCTGCGGGTGCTCAGCCGGACCATCGACTCGAACAGGGGAACCCCGAGGCTGGCGGCCTGGTGGATGTGGGGCCGCAGGAAACTGGTCGGCTGGCCGCGGTAGTACTGGACCATCATGAGCACGACGCCGAGCACCCGCGGCTCCAGGCGTTTCGCCGCGGGATGCACGCCGGACTGCAGGTCGGCGACCCGGTTGTACTCCCAGACGTAGCGGCGCAGCTTGCCCAGCAGGTGCTCGATGCCCAGCGCGGAGAAGTTGTCGGGCCGGGCCGGGATGAGCACGTGGTCGCAGGCGGCGATCGCGGCGCGGGTCATCACCCCGAAGTGCGGTGGGCAGTCGATGAGGACCAGGTCGTAGTCGCTCATCCCGGGGGAGGCCAGGCCGGTGGCGAGGCGCTGGTAGACGTCGAAGTAGTGGCGGGTGGACCGGTGTGCCTGCGCCCCGCCCAGGTGGGCGGCGAGGTTCATCTCGATGTCGCCGAGGGACAGGTGCGAGGCGAGCAGGTCGAGTGTGCCGCCGCGCTCGGCGACGGCGGTGGCGGCGACCGGCGGGGTCGTCACGTAGCCGGCCAGCGGCGGCGGGAGGGTCTCCGGCCGCCACGACTCGAACCAGGCCTTCACGGTCCTGCGGTTCTCGGCGAGCTCGGTGCGCCAGACCTCCGGCTGGTAGAAGGAGAAGGTGAGGTTCGCCTGCGGGTCGAGGTCGATCAGCAGGACGCGGCGGCCCAGCCGGGCGATGGCGGCGCCGATGTTCGCGGTGAGCGTCGTCTTGCCCACCCCGCCCTTGTAGCTGGCGATCGCCACGACCTTCACCGCATCCTCGCTCCCGGTCGTGCGCCCCGCCCGACGGCGCGGTGACGTCTCCTCGTGCCCGGCCGGACCGGCGACATGCTCCGTGTCCGGCTCACAAGCAGACTACGGCCGTCGGGGATTCGCTGGCCGCCGCGGATTCGGTGACCGCCGCGGATGCGGTCCCGTGGCCCGGGACGAACACCGCCGCGACGGCCCGCCGCGCCGGTCCGGCCGGCCGGTGGGGTGGCCGGATCGGGCGATGCGCCCACCGCCCGGTGCGGGGGCGCCGAGCGTCCGCGAGCCCCGCGCGACGGCGCCGGGCGTCCCGCGCGCGGGCCCGCCCGGGCAGGGTGCGGCCGGGGCGGACAGGCCCGTTCCGGCCGGTGCGGTGGCCGCATCGGGCGCCCCTGCGCGGACGGTCACGGTTCCCGTTCGTCGCCGTGGCCGTCCAGGCAGCGGGTGAGCCAGTCGGCCGCCGCGGTGAACTCGCGGTCCGACTCCTGCGAGCGCACGGACGGCGCCAGACCGTCGGCCCGCGGATAGGACCCGAGGAAGCGCACCTTCGGGCAGATCCGGTACAGCCCCATCAGGGCCTCGCCGACCCGGCGGTCGCTGGCATGACCCTCCGCGTCGAGGGAGAAGCAGTACTGGCCGAGGCCCTCGCCGGTGGGGCGGGACTCGATCCGCATCAGGTTGACCCCGCGCACGGCCCACTGCTGGAGCAGCTCCAGCAGCGCGCCGGGGTGGTTCTCGGCCAGCCATGCCACCGCGGACGTCTTGTCCGCCCGGGTGGGCGCGGCGATGCGGCCGGGACGGCCGAGCAGGACGAAGCGGGTCGTGGCGTCGGCGGCGTCGTTGATGTCCGTCACCAGCGCCTCCAGGCCGTAGAGGCGGCCGGCGAACTCCCCGGCGAAGGCGCAGTCGAAGCGCCCGTCGCGGACCAGGCGCGCCCCTTCGGCGTTGGACGCGGCCGACTCCCACTCGGCGTGCGGCAGGTTCGCCGCGAGCCAGCGGCGCACCTGGGCCTGGGCGACCGGATGGCCGGTGACCGTCTTGACGTCCTCCAGGGTGGTGCCCGGCCGCACGAGCAGGGCGAAGCTGATCGGCAGCAGCACCTCGCGGTAGATCATCAGGGGGCTGCCGGTGGCGAGNTCGTCGAGGGTGGTGGTCACGGCGCCCTCGACGGAGTTCTCGATCGGCACCAGCGCGCCGGCCGCGTCGCCGCTGCGTACCGCGTCCAGCGCCGCCGTCACGGAGGCGGAGGGAACCAGCTCGCCGGTCGCCGCCTCCGGCAGCGTCTGGAGCGCGGCCTCGCTGAAGGTCCCCTCGGGGCCGAGGTAGGTGTAGCGGGCCTGGGCAGGCAAGTCAGACCTCCTGGGACCGGATCGGGCAGCACCCGTCGTCGGGCGCTGCGTGGAAGGTCGGATGCTGCGTGGCTGGCAGGGATGCGCCTGGCAGGGATGCGCCTGGCAGGGATGCGGCTGGCAGGGATGCGGCTGGCAGGGATGCGCAGCGGACGGGGGTCAGAGGTGGCGCAGCAGCGCGGTGGGGTCCTCGACGGTGTCGGCGACGAAGCGCAGGAACGCCCCGGCGGTCGCGCCGTCGCACACCCGGTGGTCGAAGGTGAACGACAGCTGCACGACGCTGCGTACGGCCAGCGCGCCGTCCACCGCCCACGGACGGGGGACGATCCGGCCGACCCCGAGCATCGCCACCTGTGGGTGAGCGATGATCGGCGTGGACCCGTCGACGCCGAAGACGCCGTAGTTGTTCAGCGTGAACGTGCCGCCCGTCAGCTCGGCCGGGGTGAGCCGGCCCCCGCGGGCGGCCGCGGTCAGCCGGGTGAGCTCGGCGGACAGCCGAGCCGTCGTCATGTCCTCGGCGTGGTGCACCACGGGCACGGCCAGCCCGCGCGGGGTCTGCGCGGCGAACCCCAGATGGACGCCGCCGTGGCGACGCACGCCGGTGGCGCGGCCGTCGGAGTCGGTGACGACGGACGAGTTCAGCTCGGGCGCGCGCAGCAGCGCCGCGACGCAGACGCGGGCGAGGAGCGCGAACAGCCCGATCCGCGGTTCGGCGCCGCCGGCGTTGAGGGTGTCGCGGGCGGCGAGCAGGCCGGTGGCGTCGGCGTCGACCCAGCAGGTGGCGTCGGGCACCTCGCTGCGGCTGCGGGTGAACGTCTCCGCGGCCCGCCGCCCGATCGCGTCGAGGGGGACGATGGTGGCGTCGGACTCGGCGGGCTGCGGCGCGGGGGCCGGCGTGCCTTCGACGGCGGCCTCGACATCGCGGCGCATGATCAACCCGCCCGGGCCGCTGCCGGTCACCACCTGCAGGTCGACGCCGTGGTCGCGGGCGAGGCGACGCACGAGGGGGGACACGACCGCGACCGCGGTCCGCGCGGCCGATCCCGAGGGCTCGGCCGAGCCGGCCACCCCCGCGGACCCGCCAGATCCCACGGACCCGGCCGATCCGGCCGATCCGGGCCGCCCGGATGATCGCGACGGTCCGGAGGGCATCGCCGGGCGCGGCGTCGGGATGGTGCCGACCCGCCGGCGGCGGGGCCGGACCGGCTCGGTGCTGACGCCGTAGCCGACGAGGATGTTTCCCGACCCCGATCCCGACCCGGATCCCGACCCGGACCCGGACCCGGACCTCGGACCGGAGCCCGATCCGGAGCTGGCGGTGGAACCCGGGGCCGAGGGGGCCGTCGCCGAGTCGTCGACGGCCACGGTGATCAGCGCCGCGCCGACCGGGACGCCGGTGCCGGCGGGGCCGGCCAGCGAGGTGACGACGCCGGCGTAGGGGCAGGGCACCTCGACGACGGCCTTGGCGGTCTCCACCTCGGCTACGGGCTGGTCGACGGTGATGACGTCCCCGACGTCGACGAACCAGCGGACCACCTCGGCGGAGGTCAGCCCCTCACCGAGGTCGGGAAGGGCGAAGGCGCGTACCGCGGCCACGGGCTCACTGCTCCCACTGGAGTCGGGCGACGGCGTCGAGGATGCGGTCGACGCTGGGCAGATGGTGCTTTTCGAGCATGGGCGGGGGGTAGGGGATGTCGTAGCCGGTCACCCGCAGCACGGGGGCGGCAAGGTGGTGGAAGCACCGCTCGGTGACCCGGGCGGCGATCTCCGCGCCGACTCCGGCGAAACCCGCCGCCTCGTGGACGACGACGGCGCGGCCGGTCGCGCGCACCGCCGCGCAGACCGTCTCGTCGTCGAACGGCACCAGCGAGCGCAGGTCGACGACCCCGAGGTCCCAGCCCTCCGACCGGGCGGCGGCCGCCGCCTCCAGGCAGACGGGCAGCGACGGGCCGTAGGTCAGCAGGGTCGCCGAGGTGCCCGGCCGGCGCACCATCGCCCGTCCGATCGGTGGCACCTGGGCGGTCGAGACCTCGGCCGGCGAGAAGTCCGCCGCCGACCAGTAGAGCCGCTTCGGCTCCAGGAAGACCACGGGGTCGTCCGAGGCGATCGCCGAACGCAGCAGCCCGTAGCTGTCGGCGACGGTGGCGGGGGTGACGACGTGCAGGCCGGGGGTGTGCGCGTAGTACGCCTCGCTGGAGTCGCTGTGATGCTCCACCCCGCCGACGCCCCCGCCGTAGGGCACCCGGATCGTGATCGGCAGGCCCATCCGCCCGCCGGTGCGGTTGCGCATCTTCGCCACGTGCGAGACGACCTGCTCGAACGCCGGGTAGGCGAAGGCGTCGAACTGCATCTCCACGACCGGCCGCAGCCCGTACATCGCCATGCCGACGGCGGTGCCGAGGATGCCCGCCTCGGCCAGCGGGGTGTCCAGGCANNGCTGCGCCCCGAACTCGGCGGCCAGCCCGTCGGTGACCCGGAACACGCCGCCGAGCGTGCCGACGTCCTCGCCGAGCACGTGGACGCTGGCGTCCTCGCGCAGCGAGTCGCGCAGCGCCGCGTTGAGGGCCGCGACCATCGTCGTGCTCATCGGGCCTGCTCCCCGTCCCCGTCCGCGACCGCTCCGGCGNCGTCGGCGTCGGCGTCGAGGCGTGCCGCGAGCTCGGCGGCCTGCTCGCGCAGCTGGCTGGTCGGCTGCGCGTAGACGTGGGCGAACAGGGAGTCCGGGTCGGGATCCGGCGGGTTGTCGAACTGGGCGCGGATCTCGACGGCGAGGTCCTCGGCCGCCTGCGCGGCGGCGGCCACGCCCGCGTCGTCGAGCAGCCCCGCGGCGCGCAGATGCCCCTCCAGCAGCGTCAACGGGTCGCGTGCCCGCCAGGCGTCGACCTCGGCCGCGCTGCGGTAGCGGGTCGCGTCGTCGGCGTTGGTGTGCGCGTCCAGCCGGTAGGTGACCGCCTCGACGAGCACCGGCCCGCGGCCCGACCGGGCGTGGTCGACCGCCGCGGACAGCACGCTGTGCATCGCCAGCGCGTCGTTGCCGTCGACGAGGCGGCCGGCGATGCCGTAGCCGACCGCCTTGTGGGCGAGCGACGGCGCCGCGGACTGGCTGGCCAGCGGCACGGAGATCGCGTAGCCGTTGTTCTGGACCAGGAACACCACGGGCGCGCCCAGCACCCCGGCGAAGTTCAGCGCCTCGTGGAAGTCACCCTCGCTGGTGCCGCCGTCGCCGACGNGGGCGAGTGCGACGAGGTTCTCCGCGGCGGCGGGATCCGTCGCCGCGCGCAGGCGGGCGGCGTGGGCCAGGCCGACCGCGTGGGGGGCCTGGGTGGCCAGCGGTGTCGACAGCGGCGCGATCCGGTGGGAGTACGGGTCGTAGCCGCTGTGGGCGTGCCCGCGCATCAGCGTCAGCGCGTCCAGCGGCCGCACGCCCCGGGCGACCACCGCGAGGGTGTCGCGGTAGCTCGGGAACAGCCAGTCCACGTCGCGCAGCACCATGGCGGCGGTGACCTGGCAGGCCTCCTGGCCGGTGGACGCGGGGTACACGGCGAGCCGGCCCTGGCGGGTCAGCGTCGTGGCCTGCTGGTTGAAGCGGCGACCGAGGACGATCCGGCGGTACAGCTCACGCTGCACCTCGGCGTCGAACGTCCTGGCCGCCGGGGTGCCGAGGATGCGCACCGGCTCGGGATCGGGCAGTAACGGCGCGGGGTCACGGCGCGGGCCGTGGGAGTGCGGGGGCCCGACGAGGCCGGGTGCGGTGCTGTCGTCGAGGACGGTCATGGGCCACCTTCGGGACTGGGTGGTGGACGGGGGGTGGCTGCCGTGCCCGGGTCTGCGTTGCCCAGGTCTACGCTGCCCCAGGTCAGGGCGGTCCCAGGTCAGGGCGATCCCAGGTCAGGGCTGTCCCAGACCGGCGCTGTCCGGGGCGCAGGCGGCCCGGGTGGGCGCACCGAGGGCTCCCTGCGGCGACGTGCGGGCCTCGCGCTGCCGGTCTCACCTCGGCCTCGCTGCGGGGCGTGGCCCGACGAAGCGCCGGCGCGTCCTGCTCCTGTGCCGCGTCCTGTCCCGGGGCTGCGACACGGCCTGCGCTGCGGCTGCTGCCGGGCGGCGTCCGGGCGGCGTCCAGGCGGCGTCGGGGTGGCGTCCGGGTGGGCACCGGGCAGGGTCAGACGGGGGACGCCGTGGCAGCGTGCGGTCCGGCCCGAGGCGGTCCGGCTCGCCGGCAGGCCCGGTTCGGGCGCCGTCGGTGGTCACGATCCGTCTCCACTCACCTACTTCGTTCTGGGGGACCCCGGTGCGTTTCCGGAGTCCGGGTACGCGCTGTGGCCGGCCTCTGCGATTGATTTTCCACCGCCGGCCGACACTTGGATCGTGGCGATAATCACCTTGGGTTGACTCTGGGGCGTGAATTGTTGCGCGGCCCACCTTCTACGTCGTGTAGAAAGGTGGTTGAGGGCACGGGAAACACCGGTGGGACGGTGGCGCGACGGCCATTACGGCGCCTCCCGGCCGGACCCCCGAACTCGAGGCATGCCCAGCTGTCCACGCCGGTGAGGTTTCGATCCGCCCCGCCCCGCCCCGCCGCGCTCGGGCGGGGAACCGGCGGACATGGCGAAGAAGGCGACGACGGCAGGTGTCGTCGAGGGGCTGCGGCTACCCGAGAGCCCCGGTCTGGTGCAGCAGCGTCAGCGCGTCGGCGACGGCCCAGTGTTCGACCATGAGCCCGTCCCGGTACCGGGTGATATCCATGATGGCGAACTCGACCGGCCGGCCGGAGGCGGGAACGCCGAACCACTCCCCGGTGTGCCGACCACGGAACACCTTGTGGGNGGAGACGACGTCGTCCGCACCGATGCAGTGCAGGAGCTCGACCTGGAAGTCCGAGAAGGCCGCATGCAGCGCCTCGGTGGCCACCCGTACCCCGTCCCGGCCGGGACTCTGCCCCGGGCTCGCCGTGTGATTGCGGAAGTCGGCGTGCACAAATTCCTCGACAAGGTCCGCTCGGNCCTGACCCTGTACTTGTTCGACGAAGGTTCGCATGCGCTCGATGTTGGAGCGTGATTCCGCCACGTCGCCTCACCCGTCTCGGCAGCAGGGACAATGTGTGCACCGCGGGAACATGTGCCCGATCGTCCCCGCGGCCACACCCCGGCGGCCCGGCGAGAAGCGGTGACAGAAGCAGGTCTGGAAAGAAACAAGCCGTGACGGCAGGAAGCCGTCACGGCAGGTGGCCTGGTGATCAGGTGGTCGGGCGGTCAGGCGTTGATCGCGCCCCCGGCGAGCAGGCCGGCGAGCAGGACGGCGACGGCGACGCGGTAGATGATGAAGNCGTTGANGTTGTGCCGGGCGACGAACTTGAGCAGCCACGCGATGGAGGCGTACGCGACGAAGAAGGACACCACCGTGCCCACCGCGAGCGGCGCGGCCGAGACGCCGCCGCCGACGGCGTCCTTCAGCTCGTACAGGCCGGCGCCGGTCAGGGCCGGAATGGAAAGGAAGAACGACAGCCGGGTGGCGGCGACGCGGTCGAGGTCGCGGATGAGACCGGTGGAGATCGTCGCGCCGGAGCGGGAGAAGCCCGGGAAGAGCAGGGCGAGGATCTGCGAGGTACCGACGATCATGGCGTCGGGCAGGGAGAGGTCGTCCTCGCCGCGCTTGTGCCGGCCGTACTGGTCGGCGAACCACATCAGCGCGCTGCCGGCGAGCAGCGAGGCGGCGACGACCCACAGGGAGGCGAGTGGGCCGTCGATGAGGGGCTTGGCGGCGAGCCCGACGAGGACGACGGGGATCGTCGCGTAGATGACCCACCAGGTGAACGTGTAGTCGTGGTTCGTCCGCGCCGCGGGATTGGCCAGGCCACGGCCCCAGGCGGTGACGAAGCGGCGGATGTCGGCGAAGAAGTAGACGAGGACGGCCGCGATCGCGCCGACCTGGATGACGGCGGTGAAGCCGACGACCGCCTTGTCGTCCACCTGGATGTCCATCAGCCCCTCGGCGATCTTCAGGTGGCCGGTGGAGGAGATCGGGAGGAACTCGGTCAGCCCCTCGACGACGCCGAGGATGATGGCCTGTCCGACGCTGATCGCGCTCACGTGATGGCTGTCCTTGATGGTCTCGGATGCGGTACTCGCCCGGGATGCGGCGCCCGGCCCGGGACGCGCTGCTCGGGCGGTGCCGGCTCGGGATGCGGCACGGGTCTGCGGATTCGGCACTGNCCCGGGCTCGCCGCCGCGGGCGGGCGGAGCCTGACCGGGAGCATGCTAGATCACTGGTCGTGTGAGGACGATGTGACCCCCCCGGGTGCCTGCCCGGGGCGCGCCCGGCGATGGGCGCGGTACTCGCGCAGCACCGGGATGGCCGAGACCAGCACGATCAGCAGCGAGATCGGGATCATGTAGCGCTCGATGGGAATGGTCCGGCCCAGCGCGTAGCCGAGCAGTGTCACCCCGGNGGCCCACNGCACCCCGCCGATCAGGTTGAACGTCGTGAACACCCGCACCGGCATCCGCACGACGCCGGCCAGCGGATTCAGGAACGTGCGGACGACCGGCACGAACCGGGCGAGCACGACGGCCTTGCCGAACCCGTACCTGTCGAGCACCCCGCGGGCCCGCTCGACGTATTCCTGGCGGAAGAACCGGGAGTTNGGCCGCTCGAACAGCCGCGGGCCGGCCCGCCGTCCGATCAGATAGCCGGTCTGCGCCCCGGCGACCGCCGCGACGCAGGCGCCGAGCAGCACCGCGGGCAGGTGCAGGTGAGGTCCTGACGCGGCGGCGTCGCCGGCGCAGAAGGCCCCGGCGAGAAACAGCAGCGAATCACCCGGCAGGAAGAATCCCACGAACAGACCGGTCTCCGCGAAGATGACGACCATCAGGCCGAACACTCCGACGGAGGACACGATCGACGACGGATCGAGAATATTCAGCGCGATATCGCTGGACACGACAGGTCCCTCTCACCCGGGCGGCGACACAACGGCGGCGGGAGAGGCATCGATGATCACCGGCCCGCCGTCACCCACCCTGCCGGGACGACGATGTGAAGGCCGTGTGAGCGGCCATTTCTGCCCGCCTGCCCGGCCGACCAGGCGGCCAGCCCGTTTCACCGCGCGGCGGTGCGGGCCTGCCGGCGGTATCCGTGGACGACCAGCAGGACGAGCACGCCGAACAGGATCGCCGAGGCACCCGAGGTGCCGTAGGCGAGGCCGCCCCTGGCCGTCGGCTTGGTGAGCAGATCGCCCAGGGTCGCGCCCATCGGGCGAGTCAGCACGAAGGCCGACCAGAACAGCAGCGTGGTCGGGAGGCGGCGNCTGTACCAGGCGACCGCGATGACCGCCAGCAGGGACCAGATCAGTGCCNCTCCGCCGGCATAACCGAGGCCCGAACTGTCGGACAGGAAATCGCCCAGTGAGGTTCCCAGCGTGTTCGACAGCAGAATGGCGGTCCAGTACAGCAGTTCGACCCGGAAGGTGACGGGCCGGGTGATGTCGAAGGTGTGTCCGGAGCGCCACCAGGCCGCGAACAACAGCAGGAGCAGCCCGAGCAGAATCGCCGCGCCCCGCGGATAGCCGAGGCCGAGGGTCCGGTTGGCGAAGTCCGACATGGTGGTCCCGNCCATGCTGGTCGCGAGGATGACCGTCCAGTAGAGCCCGGGATGGAGGCGGTCGGCGCGGACCTGGACCGTCAGGCTGACGAGGAACAGCGCGATGAACAGGACCGAGCTGGCGGCGTAGCCGACCTTCATCGTCTGGGCCAGCAGATCGCCGCCGGTCTCGCCCAGGGTCGTCGCGACGATCTTCGTGATCCAGAACAGGAGGGTGACCCGGGGGATCTTGCTGGCCGCCGGCAGGGCCCGGGCGGCGGCGCCCGGCCGGCGCCGCTGCCCGGGGACCTCGGTGGGCGGGGCGCCGGCCACCTCGGCGGGTGGCGCCGGCGCCGGATCTTCAGGATGCACCGAGGCGCGCTCCACCACGCGGGGACCCGAGATGTTGCTTAAAGTGCCTTGTCATGCGCCCAGCGTAGGGATCGTGGATGTGAAGAGCATGTAGCCGGACCACCACACCCACCGCACGCTGCGAGCATCCGGCCAAAGATCTCTCGGGGACGCGGCACCCGGGCCGCGCTACCGCCGCAGCGCGCGGTCCTGCGGGGAGTCGTCCGGATGGGTGNGCTGCGGGATGGCCGCGGGAGGGATCTGCTGGCGCTGGATGTCGCGGCGGGTGACGGTGACGTAGGCGACGAGCGCGACGATCAGGACGGTGGCGATCGCGCTGACGACCCCGTCGCCGAGGCCGACCCCGGTGCGGTCGTGCGGCTTGCCGAGCCAGTCGGCGAACGAGGCGCCGAGCGGGCGGGTGACGATGTAGGCCAGCCAGAACGCGGCGACCTCGCCCAGCCCGAACCGCCACCAGGCGATCGCCGGCAGGGCGATGATCACCGCGAACATGATGCCGGAGGGCAGGAAGCCGAGGTGCAGCGTGCTCGCCGTCAGATCCCCGAGGGCGGTGCCGAGCGCGAAGGTCGCGAGCACGGTGCACCAGTAGTAGGTCTCCCGGCGGCGGGTGACGATGCTGTGGATGGACAGCGTCCCCTCGCTGCGGTGCCACCGGCGGAACACCACGGCCAGCACGACGGCGTAGAAGATGGTCGTGCCGATGTGGCCGAACGGCGGCCCGTCGGCGGCCATGGTGCCGAACACGGCCAGCATCACCACGGCGAACCAGTAGACCGGCGCCTGGTAGCGCCGCGACCGGAACTGCAGCCAGAGTGCCGCGACGAAACCGAGCAGGCCGATCGCCGCCGCCAGCACCAGGTTCACCCCGGCGAGGAAGTCCGCGGTGGCCTCACCCATCCCGGTGGTGAGGATCTTGATAACCCAGAACAGGGCCGTGATCTCGGGGACCTTGGGCGCGAGGGGCTCACGGCCGCGGATCAGGCGGTGGGACTTCGACCGCATCGAGTGCTCTTTCCGGACGGGGGACATGGGCCGTCCGAAGAACATCACGCGGCCCGTGTGAGGACCGTGTGAGCGCGACGCCCCGGCCGGCGCTGCGCGGGTGAAACGGCGTGCAACGAATATTCTGGCCTTCTACTATTGGATTCCTGTTTCGGCCGTTCGGCCGTTCTCGGGGGATGGGTGGGGAACGTCTCGTGCACGGTCATGTTCGGCGCCGGCTGATCGCCGTGCTCTGCGTTCTGGGCGGCGTGCTGGCCCTCGCCTGCTGGCTGGTGGCGGTCCTGTCGCCGGTGCCGTTCGCCTGGGCGGTGACGGGCGGGGTGGCCGTCGTCGCCGTCCAGTACCTGGTCGCGCCGTGGGTCATCGCCTGGCTCGTCCCGGCGACGGAGCTCGTCCGCACGGCCGACGGGTACCGCAGCGACGAGCCGGTGGCCGCGATCGTCGCGCGCCAGTGCCGGGCGGGCGGCCTGCCCCTGGTCCGGCTCGGCATCGTCGAGGACGGCGAACCGAACGCGTTCACCTTCGGCCGCAGCCGCCGCGACAGCCGGGTGTGGATCTCCCGTGGGCTGCTGGACCGGCTCGACGAGCGCGAGGTCGAGGCGGTCGTGGCGCACGAACTCGGCCACGTCGCGCACCGGGACGTGGCCGTGATGACCGCGGCCAGCCTCATCCCGGCGGTCCTCTACTTCGCGACGGCCGGTGGGCGCGCCGCCGACCGGCCGGGCGGCAACGACCTCAACCGGCTGCTCGCCTTCGCCGCCTACCTCGCCGCGCAGCTCGCGCTGCTCGGCTTCGCCCGGGCCCGCGAGTTCGGCGCCGACCACGCCTCCTGCCGCGCCACCGGCGACGGCGACGCGCTGTGCTCGGCGCTGGTCCGCATCGCCTACGGCATCGACGAGGTGGGCCGTGAGCGGGCCGCGCGGATCGCCGCGCTGCGCGCCGACGACGAGAACCGTCAGGCCCGCCGCCTCGCCCGCCGGGCGGCCCGGATCCGCTCGACCGGCGCGTTGGGGATCGCCGGCCCGGGTGGCCTGCCCGCCGCCGGGCTGCTCGGCCCGGGAGTGCCGCCCGAGCGCATCGCCGCGGCGATGCGGTGGGAGAACACCAGTCCGTGGGCGCGCTGGGGGGAACTGTTCGCCACCCATCCGCTCGTCGTGCACCGCATCGCGGCGCTCGAACGCAGCGGCCTGCCGGGCGCCCCGACCCGCTGGGGGGCGGTGCGCGCGGCCGCGGCGGCCCGGCCGGGGGAGCGGACGGCGGCCCGTGGCCGGTTCCTGGTGGAACTTCCCCTGCACCTCGGTGGCTGGGCGTGCCTGGTCGCCGCCCTCACCGTCGCCCAGCACCACCTGGACGTCGGCGGCCCGCGGACGGTCGCGGTGCTGGTGGCCGCCGCCGGGGTGCTGCTCGTCGTCCGCGCGGCGCTGCGCAGCCCGCTGGGCGCGCCCGAGCCGGTGGACGAGGCCGCGAGCCTGCTCGAACGCCTCGACGCGGGCCCGGTCGGCGCGGTGCCCGTCAGCCTGCGCGGCCGGATCGTCGGTCGGGGCGGCTACGTCGCCTCCCCGGACTTCGTCCTCGCCGACGACAGCGGCATCGTGCCGATCGTCTACCTGCAGCCGTTTCCCGGCGCGCGGACCTTCTTCGGGCTGACCGGGGCCGACGCCTTCGTGGACCAGGAGGTGCTGGTCACCGGCTGGTTCCTGCGCGCGCCCGGCCCGTACGTCGAGCTGCGCTCGATCACCGGCGCCTCGGGGCACACCGCCCGAAGCTGGCAGTTCGTCGCTCGCTACGCCCTGTCGCTGGCCGTGCTGCTTGTCGGGGCCGTCCTGCTCGCCCTGAACCTGTAGACGCGGCCGGGGGCCCCCGGCGCGCGGGTGGGGACGTGACGGGATGATCAGGAACCGGTGGGCAGGAGCTCGACGACGGGGATGAGGCGGCTCACGGCCGCCTGCAACTCGGTGAACTGCGGGTAGCGGGCGGCCTGCCGGGCGTACATCTCGTCGCGCTTCTCGCCGTGCACCTCCGTGGCGGTGACCTGCAGCCGCCGGCCCTCGACCTCGATGGTGGCCTGCGGGTTCGCGCGCAGGTCGTGCAGCCAGCGCGGGTCCTCGTCGACGCCCGGGTTGACGGCGTAGACGAAGTACCGGTCGGCGTCGGCGTAGAAGTTCAGCGGGCTGACGTGGGGCGTCCCGTCGGCCTCCGCGCCGGTGACCAGCAGGAGCAGGGTGGCTCCCGTGTACTTGCCGGCGGGTCGGCCGCCGTTGGCCCGGAACGCCTCGACGAACTCGTCGATCTCCTGCGTGCTGAACATTTTCTGGCTCATCGGTTCGCCTTTTCTCCTGGTGCCGCGAACCGCGCGGGAGGGATCGGCCGCCGGGCCGGCAGCGCGCGTTCACCGGGCGCGGCGCGCGCGTTGCCGTCACCGACGGGCGGAGTCGCAAGCCGATGGCGCTCGCCGCGCGGACAGACATCCGGGATACGTCCGGCCCTCGGACCGTCGCGATGGGACGTCCTTCACGCCGCCGACGGCAGGGCCGTGGCCAGGGCGTCCGGACGTGGGACCGGTAGGCGAACCGGTGGGCTGTGGCCGGTCCCACGCCTCGGAGTGGTACGAGCGAACCGTCAGGCGGCGTCGTGCGGGGACCTCAGGACGTGCGGGGGAAGTTGTAGAGCGTCCGCGCGTTCGTCTCGACCATCCGCAGGGCCTCGTCGTCGGGGACGTTGATCAGCGCCTCGGCGAGCAGCTTGCGGGTGTTCGGCCAGTTGCTGTCGGAGTGCGGGTAGTCGCTCTCGAACATGATGTTGTCGACGCCGATGCGGTGGCGTGNCTCGATGCCGGCCTCGTCGACGATGAAGCACCCGTAGATGTGGTCGCGGAACAGCTCGCTGGGCCGCACCTCGGTGTTGACGTCGTTGTACCAGCGGTGACGCTCCCACACGTAGTCGATCCGCTCGAGCATGTAGGGCATCCAGCCGATGCCGCCCTCGGACAGCGCGATCTTGATTTGCGGGAACCGGTGGAAGACGGGGGAGAGCAGCAGCTCGGACGTCGCCGACATGGAGTTCAGGGCGAACAGCGAGATCGCGACGGTGAAGTTGGTCGTGGCCGCCTCGGGGGAGCACTGCGGCGACCCGCCGGAGCCGAAGTGCAGGCAGATCGGCAGGCCGGTCTCGCTGGCGGCGGCGAGCACCGGGTCCCAGTGGGTGGTGTGCCAGGACGGCAGGCCGAGGCGGTCGGGCAGTTCGGGGAAGGTGATGCTGCGCGCGCCCAGCGCGGCGGTCCGCCGGATCTCGGCGGCGGCGGCCTCGACGTCCCAGTAGGGCACCATCATCAGCGGGATCTGCCGGTCGGGCGCGGCGGCGCACCACTCGTCGAGGATGAAGTCGTTGTAGGCCCGGACGGTCTCGGTGGCCAGCGCCAGGTCCTGCGAGGCGGCGAGCACGCTNCCGGCGAAACCGGCGAAGTTCGGGAAGCAGAGCTGGGCGTGAATGCCTTCCTCGTCCATGTCCCGGATGCGGTCGGCGATGCGGTAGCAGCCCGGTAACATGTCGTCATAGCTGCGGGGGTCGAGCCCGAAGTCCTTCGGGCTCTTGCCGGCCACCGCGTTGAGGGCGAAGTTGCCGGCCCGGCGGCCCTCGTAGATCCACCAGTCGTTGCCGTCCTCGGCGCGTTCGATGCGCGGGCAGACGTCCTGGTACTTCGCGGGCATGCGATCGAGCCAGACGCGCGGGTGCTCGATCACGTGATCGTCTACCGAGACGATCTGGGCGTTGGCGGGCAGCATGTGATCCTCCTAGGGGACAACGGCCGATCCGCTCCGTGGAGAAGTCCCGATCTTCTGACAAGTACGTCACATTTCTAGGAGCCGCGCAAGGGGCGGCCGCCAACCGTTGGCGCGAGGGAATCTGACGGCCGCGTCGCAGTGTGACCGAGGCGCGACGCGGGAGCGGACCGGCGACGGCGGCGACGCGCTGCCCACACCCAGCTCACCCCAGGCGTGTTGTGCCCGCGGGATCGGGTAGCGCTGACCCGTCGGCCCAGGCCGGGCCGGCTGCGGGGGCCACCATGGTCGCGGGCCGGCATGGTCGCGGGCCGGCATGGTCGCGGGCCGGCATGGTCGCGGGCCGGCATGGTCGCGGGCCGGCCTGGTCGCGGGCCGGCGGCCAGCCGGATGTCCCCGGTTCATCCCGGACGGCGTGCACAGCGACCGGCGTCCGCATCGGACGGCAACGATCGGCTCATCCCGAAGCGAGAAGGAGACCTGGCATGGCGAGCAATCTGGCGGAGCGGGAACGCGCGCAGGCGGCGACGCTGCCCGAGGACGACGTCGTGGGACTCCTACTTGCGCAGCACGCGCGGATCCGCGACCTGTTCGCGGCGGTCGGGGTGCAGCGTGGCGAGCCCCGCAGGAAGGCGTTCGACGAGCTGCGGGCGCTGCTCGCCACGCACGAGACGGGCGAGGAGATGGTCCTGCGGCCGGTGTCGCGCAGGTCGGCCGGCCCCGACGTGGTGCGGGCCCGTAACCACGAGGAGAAGCAGGCGGCGAAGGTGCTGGCCGCCCTCGAGAAGCTGGACATCACCGGCCCGGACTTCGCCCGGCAGCTCGCGGCACTCGAGCAGGCGGTGTCCGAGCACGCCGAGCGCGAGGAGCTCGAGGAGTTCCCGGCCGTGCGGGGGGCCACCAGCCGGGACGAACGGCGCAAGCTCGGCCGGCAGCTGCGCGCGGTCCAGAGCCTGGCGCCGACCCACCCCCACCCGAGCACGGTGGGCTCCCCCCTCGCGCAGTGGGCGGTCGGCCCGTTCGCGTCGCTGGTCGACCGGGCCCGCGACGCCCTGCGCCGCAGGTAGGGCGCCCAGGCGACGCGGGGCTCAGATCCGCCCACCGCTGCGGCCGGACAGGGCGCGCCGCGCGCCGCGGGCATGGTCGAGCCAGCCGGCCGCGCCGCGCAGGACCGGGGTCTGCTCACCCCGGCCCGAGCCGGCGCCGACGAGCCAGTCGCGCAGGACCGTGCTCGTGGACAGGACGGGGGCCCAGCCCAGCTCCCGGCGGGCCCGCCCGGTGTCCATGATCGGAGCGCCGCGGGCGAGGTCGATCCAGCCGGGGCTCACCGGCGCCAGCCGGGCCCGGTAGGCGGCACCGACCGCGGCGCGCAGCAGCGCGGGCGGCAGCGGGATCCCGCGCGCGCCGAGCATGTCGGGCAGCGTCCGCGGCGTGACCGGCGGGTCCGCGGCGACGTTGTAGGCGCCGCGGGCCGTCGGGCTGAGGGCGGCGGACGCGAAGGCGACGGCGGCGTCGCGGGAGTGGACCACCTGGAACATCAGTCCGCGCACGGCCGGCACGACCGGCAGCCGCCCCTCGCCGGCGCCGAGACGGCGCAGCAGGCCCGGCGGCGCCAGCGGGCCGAGGAAGTACCGGGCCTGCGACTGCGCGGCGGCGGCGGACAGCACGATCGCCGGGCGCAGCCGGGACACCCGGATCCCCGGATGATCGGCCTCGAGGCTGTCCAGCAGCCGTTCCACGGCGACCTTCTGGACGCTGTACGGCGACGTCTCGATCCCCGTGGTCGGCCAGTTCTCGTCGACCGGCCGGGGGGACTCCCGGGGGCGGTAGGNACCGACGGACGACGCGTACACCAGCGCCGGCACCCCNGTGGCCAGCGCCGCCGCGAACACCCGTTCGCTCCCCGCGACGTTCGTGGCCTCCGTGACGACCGTCGCCCGCTCGGGCTGGATCAGCCAGGCCAGGTGCACGACCGACGCACAGCCGCGGAACGCCTTCTCCAGCTCGCCGAAGGCCCCGGGGCGCGCCACGTCGAGCGCCAGCCAGCGCACCTTGGNCCGCGGCCTACCGGCGGAAGAGGGTTCGGCGGACGGGGGGCCGGGCGGCGGGCGGCGGGCGATCGCGACGACCTCGTCGACCCGCGGGTCGGTGGCCAGCTCGCGGACCAGGTGATAACCGATGTTGCCGGATGCTCCGACGATGGCGACTCGCATCCTGTTCCCGTGCCCCGCCCGCGCCCATCAACCCGTGCCAGGACCTGTCCGTACGATGCACGTCGTGGCCGACGCTCTCGCTCAGCTCGACGACTACCTCGCCGCCCGCCGCCCCGAGTTCGAGGACCGGCTCACCCGCCTCGTCGGGATTGCCGGCGTCAGCGCCGATCCCGCCCACCAGCCCGACATCGGGCGCACGGCCGACCTCGCCGCCACGCTGCTGAGCGACGCCGGCCTCGACGCGCGGATCGTGCCCACACCCGGCAATCCCGTCGTCCACGGCGAGTACCGCGCCGGTTCCGACTGCCCCACCGTCACGATCTACAACCACCTCGACGTCCAGCCCGCCGACCCGGCGCAGTGGGACACCGAGCCGTTCCGCCTCACCATCTCCGGGGATCGCTACGCCGGGCGCGGCAGCACCGACGACAAGGGCCCCGCGCTCACCGCGCTGCAGGCCGCTCAGTACGCCATCGTCCAGGACCTNNCGGTCAACATCGCCTTCGTCTGGGAGCTGGAGGAGGAGATCGGCAGCCCCCACTTCGAGACCTTCGTCCGCCAGGAGCTGCCGCGGCTGGCCACCGACTCCGNCCTCGTCTCGGACACGGTCTGGATCGCCGCCGGCCGGCCGGCCATCGACTACGGCCTGCGCGGCCTGGTCACCTTCGAGGTGAGCATCGAGACCGGTACCAACGACACCCACTCCGGCCTCACCGGCGGCCCGGCCCGCAACCCGCTGGCCGAACTCGCCCAGATCGTGGCGGAGTGCCTCGACCCGGCGACCGGGCGGGTGCTGATCCCCGGCTTCGCCGACGCCGCCGCGCCGGTGACCGACGCCGAGATCGACAGCTTCGTCGCGTCCGGCTTCGACGTCGCCACCTTCATGGCGATGCACGGCCTGACCTCGATGCGCACCACCGACGTCCGCTCCGTGCTCGCGAAGATCATGGGCGAGCCGACGTTCGAGGTGCACGGCTTCACCGGCGGCTACACCGGCCCGGGGGTGAAGACCGTCATCCCGCCGCGCGCCGGCGTCAAGCTGAGCTGCCGCATCGTCCCCCACCAGGACCCCCGCGCCGTGTTCGACCTGGTCCGCGACTTCATCCAGCGCCGCCACCCGGACGCCCGCATCGAGCTCGAGGCGGCGATGCCCGCCTACCTCGGACCCCGCACCGGCCCGCACGCCGACGCCGCCCGCGCCGCCGTCGAGTACGCCTTCGGCGTGACCCCGGCGTTCGTCCGCGAGGGCGGCTCGATCGGAGCCGTGCTCACCATGGACCAGTACCTGAAGGCCCCCGTGGTCCTGCTCGGCCTCAGCCTGCCCAGCCACGGCTACCACGCGCCGAACGAGCACTACGACTGGATCCAGGCCGCCGGCGGCACGAAGATGTTCGCCCACTACTTCGCCCACCTGGCCGCCGGCGGGCGCGAGGGCCGCTGATCCACCTGAACTGCTGACCCGCTGATCGGCCGTCCGGAAGGCGTTCCTCCCGTGTTGCGGGAGTGTCCGACGCGTGCGGGCGTAACGGTGCGCGGAGTAGCGTCCAGGGGAAACGTCCGGGATGCGTCGCTGGCTGGCCGTGCGTCGGACCAGGCGGCCGCGTGACCGGACTACCGGTGTGGACGGACGCGGGAGGCGGCTTCATGGCAGCGGTCAGGCTTGACGCGCGGCGCATCGTGATCACGGGCGGGGCCAGCGGCATGGGTGCGGGGCTCGTGCAGTCGCTGCCCGGTCTCGGCGCNCAGGTCGTCTCCCTCGACATCACCGTCGATCCCGGCGAGCGGATCGCCGCGCAGGCCGGCGCCCGCTTCGTCCCCTGCGACGTCACCGACCCCGACTCGGTCGACACCGCCTTCGCGAAGGCGGTCGCGCACCTCGGCGGCCTGGACGTCCTCATCCACGCCGCCGGCATCGCCCCCGCCGCGCCCGCCGCCGAGCTCACCGTCGACCACTGGAACAAGATCCTCGCCGTCAACGCCACCGGTACCCTGCTGACCAACCAGGCCGCGTTCACCCACCTGCGCGAGCACGGCGGCCAGATCATCAACTTCGCCTCCGCCGCCGGCGTGCTCGGCTACCCGAACAAGGCCGCCTACGCCGCCAGCAAGGGTGCCGTCGTCGCCTGGACCCGCACCGTGGCCGTCGAGTGGGCCAGCCACGGCATCACCGTGAACGCGGTCGCCCCCGCGATCGTGACGCCGATGTACGAGCGGACCCGCGCCTCGATGACCGCCGAGCAGCTCGCCGCGCACGACGCCACCCTGCAGCGCAGCATCCCGATCGGCGGGAAGCTCGGCGACGTCCAGCGCGACTTCGTCCCCGTCCTCGCCTTCCTCGCCAGCGACGGCGCCCGCTTCATGACCGGCCAGATCTTCCCCGTCGACGGCGGCACCCTGATGATGCGCTGACGCCCTTCCCCGACGAGTCGGTGGCGGACCCGGGTCTGTTACGCTCTGTGTTCGGCCGCTGATTGTCTTGGCCGGCTGACGACCTGGGTTCTCCCCGTTTCGAGCAGGCTGACCAGCACAGATACCNGGCCGACGCGAAGATGCCGCGATGGAATCAGTCGTTTACCTGTCACCGGTCGTCGCACGGATCCGTAAGGTCCTCCGTTCGCCGGTGGTCTGATCGGACAGCGATGTAAGCTGCTTCCCGCCAGCAGCCATCGGTTCGGGGGAGGCGGATGTGCTGGACCGCTGGAATCATCAGGGCACGTTCGCCGAGAACTACGTTCGTGCNCTCGCGGCCGCNGCCGGGCTCCTCATCTATCGGCCCGAACCAGATCTCGACGGGGTCGACCTGGNCTTTCGTTATCCTGGGCGGTCCGGCCTGGTGTCTTCGCCGACGGTCGAAGTGCAGGTGAAGTCTTGGTCGAAACCACAGGTGTCCGGTGGCGAGCTCGTGTATGACGGTTTGGATGCGGCCNNGTACAACAAGTTGGTCGACGGCCCGTTCGTCGTGCCCCGTTTCCTGGTCATCGTCATCGTGCCTCCGGATTCCGACTCATACACAAGAATTGACACCGACGGTTTGTTGCTGCGGCGGCTCGCCTACTTTCATGGCTTCGACGGCGCAACCCCGCTGCGCGAGCCGGNCCGCCGGCGTGGCCCCCGGATCCGTGTCCCCGTGGGCAACGTGCTGACCGTGNCGTCTCTGCGCAGACTCGTGCATGCCTGTGCGGCCCCGGATAACCCCCGCTGCCTTCAGGCGTCGTGACCGCGACGCCGACGGTCCGCGACATCCTCAGCTATCTCGCCGCCGCCGGATGGTCGCGGCAGCCGGGCGCGTGGCGGGGCGCATCGATCTGGGCCCACGATGGTCAACACGAGGTGCTCGTACCCGGCCGCGACGGCATGGGTGACGCCGAGCCACGGTTCAGGGAGTTGCTGGCGGTCCTGGCCTCGGTCGAGGGTCGGCCCCGAGACGCAGTCGCCGCCGACATCGCGACCCCGATGACCGACCTTCAGTGGTACCGCCTTCCGGCCCGGGATGGCGACGCCGCCCTTGGCCTCCTCACCGGGCTGACCTTGCTGAGCGGGGCCCGGGACCTGCTCGGTGCGGCCGCCCGGGCAGCCCTCGCCGGCCCGCACATCGCATTTGCGGGCCCCTTTCCGCGCGAGGTGCGTGCCCTGCTGACTCAGGTGCTGCTTGCCCCCTTTCCCGCGGCCGAGGAGGCATTGACGGTCCGTGTCCCGCTCGGACGTCCATCTAACTCGGCGGAGGCAGATTCGCCGGGAGTCGTGCCGCTTGCGGAACCCTTCGGTCGTCGGGTGCTGACGCTCGCCCAGGACGCGCTGCTCAGTGCTCGGGACGCGGCGAGCACGGCACGGTCCACCGCCGACCTGGCGGTCTTCGACGCGACCGTCACCGCCGGAGTGTCGGCCAACCTGTGCGTTGCCCTGGCCCAGGTAGCCGACGCCGCCGAGAGCCGACCATTCGAGATCGGTTTCCGCTGGGGGCGTGGGGTTGCGGCACCGGACGCGGCGCGGGCGGTGGCGTTTCCGCCTGATCTCAGGGGCGTCCTGAAGCGGGCGGCGAATCATCTACGGGGACTGCGTCTGACCGGCTCGGCCGCGGTCACCGGTGTGATCGGAGCTCTCTTCGATGACGGCCGGGACGACCGGTTCCGCGTGCAGGTGCGGGGCGAGGTGGTGATGGGCCGAGGCAGCGACAGTCAGCGGTCCCTGTGGGTGCGGCTGGCCGAAGGCCCCGCGTACGACCTGGCCATAGCGGCCCACCGCGACGGCAGCCGCGTGCGGATGTGTATAAGAGACAGCTGTGGGTGCGGCTGGCCGAAGGCCCCGCGTACGACCTGGCCATAGCGGCCCACCGCGACGGCAGCCGCGTGCGCGCCGAGGGCGAACTCGCGACCGTGGCGGGGCGCCTGGAACTGGTCGCCGGCCCCGGCGGTCTCACAGTGCTGCCGTGAAAGCGAACAGTCGGGGATCGCAACCGAACGACCGGCTGGAACGGNAGACAAAGTCCTGGCACGGAAGACAGAGTCGAGGAGAACGCGATGGCAGTGCCTGACCTTGGTACCCCGGAGAAATCACGACTCCTCGCCCTGATGGCGTTGGGGGGTGCGGCGTCCAACGCCGAGCTGCGGGAGCGCGGCGCTCTCCCGCTCGAGGGCGAACCACGCCGGCGGGTCAACGAGCTCGGCCTGGTGACCAGTGTGAAAAAGGGGCGCCTGCTCCACCACGAGCTGACCGAGGCCGGGTGGAGATGGTGCGACGAGGAGCTTTCCGCGGCTGCCCCCGCGCGGACCCAGCCGCTGGGACGGGCGTTCTATCTGGTCCTCCCGGTGATCCGTCGATTTCTCGACCGGGCCGATCTCAGCCTTGCCGACTTCGTGAGCCTGGAGGCGATTCCNCAGTTCGGGCCGACCGGCGAGGCCGCTGCGATCGAGGGCGGGTCGGTACCGGCAGTCGCGGACCTGGAGACCCGGATCCGGGATGCGTACTGGCTGCTGGCCGCCACCCCCGGGGACTGGGTGCAGCTCACCGCCGTACGCGGGCGGCTGTCCGGCCTGTCTCGCGGAGCGGTTGACGCAACCCTACAGACGATGGAACGCAGTCCGGACGTGCACATCGTGCCCGAGGCCGACCAGCGATCGTTGACCGAGGCCGACCGGGACGCGGCCATCCGGATCGGTGGGAAGTACAAGCACCTGTTGTCGATCTCGGCGCGATGACCGCCCGGCAGATGAACGACGGGCAGCGCCGGGTTCTTCGGACACTGCGATCCGGACTGAACTGGGCGCCGATGTCGGAGCACGTCTGGGTCTCGCCCCGCTACCACGTCGAAGGCCTGCACCGCGACGCGGAACGCTGCGTCCTGGACGGGCTCGAAGCGGCGGCGGCGGAGTCCGTGGGCAGCCCTGTCGGAGTGGTCGTCGAAGGCGAGGGCGGGGCAGGGAAGACGCATTTTCTCGGCTGGGTCCGCCAACAGGTCCACAGCCGCGGCGGCTACTTCTTCCTGATCGATTTCTCCGTCGTCGGCGAATTCTGGCCGCTGACGGCGAGGGCGATGGTGGAGGACCTGGGGCGCGAGCAGTCGGACGTCGTCCCGGCCGGGGGAGCGGCGGCGATCGGTCCGCCCACACAGCTCTCCGAGCTGTTGCGACGGCTCGCCGCCGAAGCGGTCCTGGACGAGCCGACGACGGCGGCGATCGCCGGCGACGTCGCGTGCACCCGGGTGCACCTGGACGCCCTGCTCGACGGTCTGCGGCGCCGGCACCGGCAGCTCGTGACCGTCTGCTCGGACACCCTTCGGGCGCTCGTGCTCTACGGCTCGCCGGAGTCGGCAGCGGTGACGATAGGAAACAACTTCCTCCTGGCCACACCGGAGGCGGAATACCGATACCGGGACTCCTGGGGGATGAGCAGACGGCTCAAGGGCCCGCAGGACATCGTCACGGAGCTGAGCCGGATCCTGGCGGTCACCGGTCCGAGCGTGATCGCCGTCGACCAGATCGACTCGTTCATCGAGCACACCGCGAAGGCCGTGTCGGCGAACGGCCCTGACCAGAGCGGCGAAGGGCAGCCGGCCGGGTCGCCGACGGCGCAGACGGCCGCGGCGGCCCTCATCGAGCAGACCGCCGGTGGTCTGATGGCGTTGCGTCAGGTGACCCGCCGCACCCTGTGCCTGATCGCCTGTCTGCCCACATCCTGGCGTCGTGTCCGGGAGCAGGCGGTGGAGACGGTCCAGGACCGGTTCACCACCGCGCCGGTCCTCAACACCATCTCCGACTCCGCCACCGCCCACCGCCTGGTCGAACGTCGATTTGCTCCGTGCTTCGCCGACGTCGGCTTCGCGCCGCCGCACGCCACGTGGCCGATATCGCCGGACGCGTTCGACACGGCACCCGGTCACACCCCACGGGTGCTGCTGCAGCGGATCAGCGCCCATCTCGACGCGTGCCTGCGCGCCGAAGCCGTCCACGAACTGCTCACCTTCGAGGACGCATCGGTGGGGGACGGCGGGGCGTCCCCCACCGAGCAGCCGGAGCCGCGGCAGGTCCAGCCCGGGAAGGATGACCTGTCCAGCTTTGCGTCGCTGGACGCGAGGTTCGCCGAGCTGTGCGCGCGGGCCGACGTCCGGACCGTCTACGACCACCGCCTGGAGAACATCGTCGTCCCCCCGCTGCTGACAGCCGGGCTGATCGCCTGGGTCAGAGAGCTCGGGGACGGGGGCCGGGCTCTCTCGGTCGATCCCCCGTCCGGCCGTCGCGCCGATGTGCATGCCCGGCTTCGCCGCCTGCTCGACGGGAACACCGAGGAGCAGGAGCACTGGGCGTTCCGGGCCATCGCGGCCACCGATCCCCGATCCACCGTCGCCGCGTTGCGCCACGCCTGTAGCGCGNCCGGTATCGGTCCGCTGGTGTCGCACCGGACCCTGATCGTGCTGCGTAACCATGGCTGGCCAGGCGGGCAGAAGAACGAACTCCAGCGCCAGATGCTGATCGACAGCGGCGGCCGATCTGTGCCGCTGTCCGCCGACGACGTGCGGGTCTTCTCGGCACTCCAGACGATGCTGACCGAACGCCACCCCGACCTCGACGACTGGCTGACGGCTCGCCGTCCGGCTTCCGGGACGGAGCTCGTCGCCGAGGTGTTCCGCGGCGTCCCGGGGACGCCGTCCGCCGCGGACGGCGGGCCCGGCCGCGATCCCTCGCCGGGCGATGCGGCGACGACGGCCGAGCCCCCCAGCGACCCCGTGACGCGGCACGGCGACGACGGACCGGTCGAGCCTGACGACCTGGTCGACTCCGTCCCGTCCCGGTCCACCGACTCCACCCGATCCACCGCGATGCGCGTGGGCGTCGCACTGCGGGAGCAGACGGCGGTCGAGATCGAGCTGGCGACGCTGCGCAAACACGCTGTTGTGTTCGCCGGAAGCGGATCGGGGAAAACGGTACTGCTACGCAGACTGGTGGAGGAGTGTGCGCTACGGGGTGTCTCGTCCATCGTCCTCGATCCCAACAACGATCTCGCCCGGCTCGGGGATCGGTGGCCGAGTCCGCCGGACGGCTGGGAAGNGGGCGATGCGGCTCGGGCGGACGAGTACCTGCAGACCACGGACGTGGTGGTGTGGACGCCCGGGCTGACCCGCGGCCGGCCGCTCGCCTTCCAGCCGTTGCCGGACTTCGCCGCGGTACGGGACGATCCGGATGCCTTCGAGGCCGCGATCGATCTCGCGGTCGGCGAGCTGGCTCCTCGTGTCGGCGCGGACGGGTCCACGACACGGGCCGGGAAGATCCGGGCCGTGCTGACGGCGGCCCTGCGCCACTTTGGCCGGCAGGGCGGCGCGCAGCCGGGTGGCGGCCTGCCGGCGCTTATCGCGCTCCTGCGCGACCTTCCGCTGGACGTGAGTAAGCAGAACAAGGCGGAACAGACCGCCGTCGACATCGCCGACGCACTGGACGCGGCGATGGTCAACGACCGACAGTTCGCCGGGGTCGGAGAGACCGCCGATCCGGGTGTGCTGCTCACCCCCGCGCCCGGCAAACGGGCCCGAGTCTCGGTGATCAGCATGGTCGGGTTGGGCGACGACCTGCAGCGGGCCGGATTCGTCAGCCAGCTCCAGACCGCGTTGTTCACCTGGATCAGACGGCACCCAGCCACCGACAAGCCCCTCGGCGGCCTGTACGTGATCGACGAGGCGCAGACGTTGGCGCCGCCCGGCGGCCGGCCGCCGGCTCTGACGAGCACGCTGACCCTCGCCGCCCAGGCCCGCAAGTACGGACTCGGCCTGGTCTTCGCCACCCAGGCGCCGAAGGGCGTACACAGCCGCATCGTCGGAAACGCGACCACCCAGTTCTTCGGCAAGCTGAACAGCCCCGCCCATGTCAGCGCTGCCCGGGAGATGGCTCGCGCGAAGGGGGNTAACGTGGACCGGATCGGTCGGCTGGAACGTGGGCAGTTCTTCGTCACCAGTGACGGGATGTCCTTCGTGCTCACGCAGACGCCTCAGTGCCTGAGCTACCATCCCGCCAGCCCGCTCACCGCCGAGGAGGTCGTCGAAAGGGCACGACGGGGAACCGGGCATCCGTAGTTCGGATCCACCCACGAAGAGAGCTCACGGCCGGCGGCACCAGGAGCGATTTCCGGTTCGTAACGGTGCGCCGGCCGTTGCCGGTCACGGCCCGGTGGTCAGATGCGGGCGCCTTTTTCCTGATTGCAGCGGCGGCACAGCAGTTGCAGGTTGTTCAGGCTCGTCGCGCCACCGCGGCTGTGCGGGATGACGTGGTCGAACTCCAGGTACTCGGTGGCCTGGCACTGGACGCAGGCGCCACCGTCGCGCTGCCAGACCTCGGCCTTGACCGGCTGGGGGATCGCGCGGCTGTCGCGCGCCCCGGGGGCGATCACCAGGCGCCGGGCGACCCGTAGCGCGCCGGACAGCACCGCGGCGACGTACTCCGGATCGTCGACCCGGTAGCTGCCGCCGCCCCGGCTCGTCGTCGCGGCGATGTCGACGCAGCCGTGGCCCGCCGTCACCTCGACGATCTTCTGCCAGGCGATCTCGTTGCCGGCGCCGGTGCGGCCGAGGAAGCGCAGCTTGCGGCTGCTCGCGACGAGCCGTCCCGGTGTCTCGCGGGGACCGCTGGCGAGCTGGCGGACCTGGACCGCGGCGACGTCCAGGTGGACGAACTCGTCGAGCTCGAGGTGCAGCGTGGTGGAGTGCACCCGGGGGAGCTGGCCGCCGCGGATCCGGGAGAGCTCCAGCCCGCGGCGCAGCCAGCAGCGCATCTCCTCGACGGCCGGGTCGTGCAGGCCCAGCCGGCGCGCCTCGTTCTCGAAGAACGCGACCTCGCTGTCCTCGATGATCCCGTCGCCGAAGGCGAACGTCACGATCCGCTGGAGATGGCCGAGCCCGGCCGAGCGGAAGACCGCCTCGCCCGCAGCCCGCGGCACGGCATGGAACCGCAGCTCCGCCCACAGCGCCTCCAGGGCCGCCGGGCCCGGTGCACCGGGGGCACCGGGGGTGGCGCTCACCACCTGGGTGACCTTGTGCTGCCAGTCCCACAGCAGGCGGCGGATCTCCTCGTCGCAGGCGGCGCACGGCGCCGGGCGGCCGGCGAACGGGCGGCGGCGCTTCTGGGCTCCGCAGCGGCCGCATGCCGTCGCGGTGTCGACCATCGGCGGCCGGCTGTGCGTCGTCCAGGCCGCGCCGTCCCACCAGCGCAACCGTCCGGCCGCATCTGGGTCGGGGTACCAGTCCGCGGGCCGCGCCGGTCCCGGGTCGGGAGCCGGGGCGGGCACCGGTGGCCCGGCCGGCCGGGCCGTCCGTTGCGGGGACTCGTCGCGTCCGTCGGGCTCGTCGACGGAGATGCCGTAGCTGCGGGCGAGCCCCGCGAGCCCGCTGCTCCACCCCTGACCGACGGTGCGGAACTTCCAGCCGGATCCGCGCCGGTACAGCTCGCCGAAGACCATCGTGGTGACCGGCTCGGTCGAGTCCGGGCGGAACCCCGCGACGAGCCTGCCCGCGTCGTCGACGACCTGGATGAGCAGCCCGCCGAGGCCGGCGAACGTGCCGACGTCGACCGAACCGGCGAGCACGACCGTGGCGATGTCCGGTTCGACCGCCGGGAGCGCCACGGTCAGCGTCCCACCGTCCACGTCGGCGGNGACGTCGACGGCCCCGCTGCGATGCCGCGGCTGGTTGAAGAAGACGAAGTCATCGTCTGAACGAACCGATCCGGTGCTGGTCAGCAGCACCGCGCAGACGTCGAGCGGCAGGGCCGAGTCGGAACGCACCACCGCCCGGACCGCCACGGTGGGCACAACGGCGTTCGCGCCTTTCGGCAGCATCGTGACAGCACCCATCGATCCCCCCGTGCCCAGATCTGCGCCGTGCCAGCGGGTGGCTGCGCAGCGTCCGACCGGACGGAGCCACCCAGGCGGCCAACTGCCAGACTATGCGTGGCAGGAGGCTCACGATCCGTCCGCTACCTGCCACGCCCGTCCGCGGAGCGGGAATCTCTGGCAGCAACTGACGCCGAGCGGCCGCGCCGTCCTCCCCGGCGCGGGCCGGCCCTCGGCGGATCGGGGCTGGGTTTGCCGCCGGGGGCGAGGGCTATATCGGGGCGAGGGGACCGGTCGGTGAGGGGAGGGGTCGGACGGCAACGAGGTCGAGGACGCGAGCGGGTGCGGCCCGGGTTCCNCATTCGGTCGACGCTGTCTCGGGGCGTGACGGCGGGCTGGGTGCGGCGTTCGCGTCCGGCGGGGAGATGGGCCGGCTGATGGCGGCCAAGGACTGGGAGGCCACGTCCCTCGGCCCGCCCGGGACGTGGAGCACCAGCCTGCGCACCTGCGTCGGNCTGTGCCTGGAGTCCCGCTTCTCGATGGTGGTCACCTGGGGGCCGGAGCTGGCCTACCTCTACAACGACGCCACCATTCCCATTCTGGGCCGCAAGCATCCCGATGCCCTCGGCCGGCCGTTCCGCGACGTCTGGCCCGAGATCTGGGACTTCATGCGGCCGCTGCTCGACCAGGTGATGTCCGGCGGCGGCGCCACCTGGTCCCAGGACCAGCGGCTGCTGATGTTCCGGCACGGCTACCTGGAGGAGACCTACTTCACCTTCTCCTTCGGCCCGGTGCGTGACGCCGAACGCGGCGGGCGGATCGTCGGCGCGTTGACGACCGCGCAGGAGACGACCCGGCAGATGATCGACACCCGTCGCCTCGCCTGCCTGCGCGATCTCGCCGCCGTCGCCTCGCTCCGCGGCGACCAGCGCTCGGTGTGCACCCGCGCCGCCGCGGTGGCGGGGCGTTGGCGCGACGACCTGCCGTACTGCCTCATCCTGCTGCGCGACCAGCGGCGCCCCCGCCTGCCGCCGCGGCTGATGAGCTGGTCGGGCCTGGCCGGCGAGGACGCGGCCGCGGACCTGTGCGCCGCGCTCGCGCCGGGCGGACCCGTCCCCGAGGCGACCCAGGCGCTGACGTCGGGGCAGGCGCGGATCGTGGACCAGGTGGCGTCGCGGTGCCGGGTGGTGCTCGCGGCCGCCTCGCCGTCATCGGGCTCGCCGCCGTCGAGGTCGGCGCTGGCGGTGCCGTTTGCCAACGGCCGCGACGGCCACCCGATCGGCCTGTTGCTGTCCGGCCTGAGCGACCGGCTCCCGCTCGACGGCGGCTACCGTGACTTCGTCTCCCTGGTCGCCGGTCAGATCTCGACGGCTGTCGTCTCGGCGCGCGTCCACGAGGCGGCGCGGGCGCGGGCGGCGCGGGCGCGGCGCCGCGCGCTGCGCGACGGGCTCACCGGCCTGCCGAACCGGGTGTCGTTCCTCGACCAGCTCGGCCGGGCCCTCGCCCGCGCCGAGGCCGACGGGTGGCGGGATCGGGTAGGCCTGCTCTTTGTCGATCTCGACGGCTTCAAGGCGGTCAACGACTCTGCGGGCCACCAGGCGGGCGACTGGGTGCTGCGCGAGGTGGCGGCGCGGTTGCGGCGGGCGGTGCGTCCCGGCGACACCGTCGCCCGCCTCGCCGGCGACGAGTTCGCCGTGCTCTGCGCGGGAATCACCTCGGTGGAGGCCGTCACCGGCATCGCCGACCGCATCGTCGAGACCGCCGCCGTGCGTGCGCCCGGCGGCGGTCCGCGGGTCACCTCCAGCGTCGGCGTCGCCGTGTCCGGCCCCGGGCTGACCGACCCCCGCGAGATCCTGCACGCCGCCGACATCGCCATGTACGCCGCCAAGCGCCAGGGCCGCCACCGCCGCGTCCTGTTCGACGAGTCCCTGCGCACCCAGCCGACCCGCCGCCGCCAGGCCGGGCCTGGCAGGCGAGCTCGCCCGGGGACCATCGCCGCGGTGCCGGTTCGGACCTCGGCAGGATGACCGGTCAGACCCGGGGAAGGATCGTCCAACGCTGATCGCCGTGGCCCCCGTCCGCCCACTGGTGGAGCTGNAGCCCGCGTGTGGTGGACGATCCGGGTACGCTCATCAGCTTGCCAGAGCGGTCGTTGATGAAACGCCACGCGCCCCCATCGCGTGTCTTCTTCCACAGGCGGTCGGCACCAGTACCGCAGGGCACCTGGNGAGCCATGATGATCAGCGCTGCGAGCATCGGCCAGCACCGCATGCGCAGGTTCGACATCATGGTGAGGAGACCTCTCGGATAATCGTCGATGGCCCGCCTCTGCTTCCGGCCGGGGAAGAAGTGGAAGCCGTCGAAGACACGTTCCACTCGTCGGGAAGATGGACATCCCGCATCGACAGAGGCACCGTCGGTTCAACGCCCATGGCGGCAGATGGTCACCGTGATGACCGACTTCAGGTATTCGAGGGCCAAGAATGTGCTGGTGGCGCGAAAGACCCGGCGCAGCGCCGAGACACAGCCCGAGTGCCCGTCTGGAAGCGTCGCCGACCCGAGTGGGCCGACGCACCCGCGAGGCCACCGGGCCGTCAGGTCCTGCGGCCTCGAGAAGATACGTTTCCCGTCGGGTTCGAACTCGGCAGGGTTAACTGTGGCCAGGTGGTTCCGATTCTTCTTCGGCAAGCAGTACGCGGAGATTCTGCACCTCGGCGCGCAGCCGCTGCTGCTCTTCGACCAGTTCGAGTACAGCGTATGCGTCAAGGTTCGCGCGCCAACGTTCGACACGGTCGAACATCTGCTCGACCACCGAGTTCCTCGTCTCTGTCAGTTCTCGAAACAAATCCAGATCGTCCGCTCGGAGCGCGACCGCGGCTGCGTCCTCCAGGCGAGAGATCTCCTGGTTCACATCGTCGAGGTCGGGCAGTCTTCCGGGGGGATCTGTCGTGAGAATACGGTCGATCTCGGCACGCAGCGCACCCTCGTCTACTCCCGCTCCGGCGAGGATGTCGGCGGCTACTCCGTGTGGCACGGTTGCGAGCGCGAGCAGCAGATGTTCGGTTTCGATTCGGTCGCTACCAGCTCGTTGCGACTCCGCTGCTGCCAACCGAAATGCCTCCTTGACTCGGGGAGTGAAGGGCGTCACCTCACGTGACGGTGAATGGGGGCTACCCGGGTTCCGGTCGAACCGCGTACGCACCGATTCATACGAGAGACCCAGGGCCCGCAAGGNGACCCCCGCGACCCCGTGACCTTCACGCAGAAGCCCGAGAAGCACGTGCTCGGTGTCGGCTTCCTCGACTCCCAGCTCCACCGCCTCCTGGTGGGTCAGCCCAATCACCAGCGTGACCCGNTCAGTCATACTCCGTGTCTTCCGGCTACCCGCGAACACCGATGGCATCAGACCCTCCTTCCGCGANCCTCCCGGCCGATGCGCCGTCCTGTCGTCGCTTCGGTGGCCACTCTAACTGATGTGCGGCCGTTATATGTTCACTTGTTCGGCGGTCAGGCCGAGCGTGGACCTTCCTGCTGCGGCGGACAGGAAGACCGCAAGCTTGACTTTAAGGTGATCGTTCGTCTTCCGGCAGAATGAGGTGCGGATGGAGTGACGCGATCGTCCATGGCCGCATGGTGAGTTCCCTCTGGAGCGGAGGAACCCTTGGCGCACGCTTGATCCGCGGTGTGAGATGCCGGATCCCCGGTCTGCCAAGGAGNACCGGAATCCTCCGGCTTCACCTGCGGAGCCGCGGGCAACCGTGCGCCTCACCCTGGAGGTCCTGCGCGACGACCAGTCGTCCCGTCCCGTCCCGTCCCGTCCCGAGCCGTNACCGGGCGGGTGGCTGGCGTGTGTCGGTGGGATAGTTCGGTCCGGTAGGCGGGCTGCCGCGCCATCGACAAGGTAGCGGCGGGCACGAGCCGGCCGGCCGGCGTCCACGGTGCTGATCACCTGGCCGTCGTCGACGAAGTTCGGACTGGCGAGTGCGGAGGTACGACATGCGTGGCGAACCCGGGGGGCGTCCGGGCCTGGTGGCCATCGCGCTGGCCGCCCTGCTGACCGCCGCCGGCTGTGGTGGCTCCACCGTCGCCACCGGCACGAGCCCGCTCCCGACCTCCGCGACGTCTCCGACGTCCGCGTCGGCGGTCCCGGCGGCGTCGGCGGCGAAGGTGCGGCTGTCCTCGGCAACACCCTCATCGCCGGCGGTGGCCGCCGGGAGCGGCACGTCGGCGGTCCCGCGGTGCGAGGCGGGGGACCTGACCGTCGCGCTCGGTGCGGCGGACGCCGCGGCCGGCGGGCAGCATCAGCGTCCGCTGGTGGTGACGAACCGGTCGCCGCGGCGCTGCGCCGTGACCGGCTATCCCGGGGTGCGGTTCGTCGCCCGCGACGGATCGGCCTACGACGTCGTGCGATCGCCGCTCGTCCGACCCGGCCGGATCGACCTGCCGCCCGGCGCCGACGCCCGGGCGAATCTGACCTACCTGACCACCGAGCCCGGCGACAGCGGCGCGTTCCTCCCCGCGCGCGTCCTCGTCACCCCGCCGGACACGACCACCGCGGTCGAGCTGCGCTGGGACGGCGGCCCGGTCCTCGACCAGTCGGGCGCCACCCATCCGGGCACCTACATCATGGCCTTCACCGCCGCGTGAGTCTGTCCTGCCGCGTGAGTCCGTCCTGCCGCAGGGGCGTCGCCGACCGACGGCAGTCCGCCGGTCAACGACAGCGACGGGCGGCCCACTCGTCGGCGAGCAGGGCGTAAACGATCTCGTCGGTCCACTCGCCGCGCAGGAGCTCGTTGCGGACGAAGTACGCCTCGCGGCNCAGTCCGAGTCGCTGCAGGACGCGGGCGGAGGCGCCGTTGCGCGCGTAGATGCGCGCGACGATGCGGTGCAGGCCGAGCTCGTCGAAACCCAGCCGCAGCAGCTCGCGGGCGGCCTCGGTGGCGTAGCCGCGGCCGGCGACCGCGGGGTCGAAGATGTAGCCGACCTCGCCGCCGCCGTGCTCGCGGCTCGTCCACGTCAGCAGCACGTCGCCGACGAGCGTGCCGGAGTCGGCCTCGATCACGGCCAGACCCAGGGTCTGCCCCTCGTCGTCGAGCTCGCCGCGGGACCGTTCGATGCGGTCCAGCACGCCGGCGCGGTCGAGCACGCCGTGGGGCACCCAGTGCACCACGTCGGGCCGCGCCTTGTACGCCAGCATCGCGTCGGCGTCGTCCGGGGTGGACGGGCGCAGCAGGAGCCGCGCGGTTCGCAGCGGGTAGCGCGGGCGAAGGGCTACGTTGCGGCTCATCTCGTGACGGTAACGCCGGCCCCCGTCCGGCCTGCCCGGCGCGGCCGGCGTCCGGTCCGTACCAGGTAGTTTCCGGACGCACATTAGGTACTGTCCGGTCAGGTACTTCCCACGACGTTCGGGGGAAAGGGTTGCGCGCCAGACTGCGGGTGTTCGTCAGCCACACGTCGGACATGAACAAGTATCCGACTGACCNGGCCTTCGTGCGGGCGGCGTTGGACGCCGTGCGTCGCAGTGGGCACACCGCCATTTCGATGGACGACTTCCCCGTCGTCAGCAAGGTGCCGGCGTCCTTCTGCGAGGAGAAGGTCCGCGAGTGCGACGTGTACATCGGGGTCATCGGCCTGCGGTACGGCTCGCTGGTGGCCGGCGATCCGCGCGGCGCCGCCGCGCCGGCGAACGTCCCCGGCGTCGGCCAGCCGAAACCGGACTCGACGGACTCGACGGACGCCGTCGTCCCGCCAGGTCAGACGGCCGTCTCGTACACGGAACTGGAGTTCCGCACGGCGGTCGAGAAGAAGATTCCCNGGCTGCTGTTCCTGCTGGACGAGGACACTCCCATTCCGCGCAAGTTCACCGACAGGGATCTCGGGCCGGTCGATGCATTCCGGGAGCGGCTGCGAAACGCCGACGTGATTGTCGGCTTCTTCCGCACCGCGGACCACCTGGAAGCCCAGGTCACGCTCGCACTGTCCCAGCTGGTCGACAATGGCGCAGTCGATGCCGCGCTTGTCGCCAAGCGGATCGCAGACAGGTCGCCGGTCACGTCCGGGACCGCCCCGCAGCCCCCGGACCTGACCGGCCTGACCGCCGCTACCGACCAGGCCGGCACAGGTGCGGCGGACACGGATGCGGCTGGCAGGGATACGGCCGGTGCGGCCGGTGCTGCCGGTGCTGATGACGCGGGGCGCCGGTTCCGCCGGCGGGGAACGTTGCCATACGTGCTTGGCGCGGCGGTCCTCGCCGGCGCCGTCGCCGCCGGGGCGGTCCTCGGCGCGGGGCTGGGCCGCCCGAGATCGTCGCACGCCTGCCGGGCGCCCGACCCGCTGACGGCGCTGCCGGCCGCGGCCACCTGGGTGGGATCCTTCGACGAGCAGTGCATCGGGTTCAGCGACGGGGCGTACACCTTCGACTCGACCTCGCCGGATCTCGCCGCGCTGCTGACCACGATCGGCCGGCAGAACGCCGCGCTCGCCGGCAAGGGCGGCGTGTACACGGTGGTGGTCGCGGCGCCGCTGACCGGGAGGCACCCCCCGCCGGGCGGCGGACAGGCCGACTCGCCGACGACCGTCGGGCAGGGGGGACTGAACGAGCTGCTCGGGGCCCAGCTCGCGCAGGCGGCGACCAACGCCGCCGCGGATGCCCCGGGCGCCCGTTCCCGGTCCCGGATCCGGCTGCTCGTCGCCAACGTCGGCTGGCACTCCGACGGCGCGCTCACCGTCGCCCGGCACATCGACGAGGTGGCCCGCGCCGATCCCGGCCTCGCCGGGCTCCTGGGCCTGTTCCAGAGCACCTCCGCCGCCCGTCAGGCGGTGGCGTTGCTCAGCGGTACCACCGGTATCCCCATCGTGTCGTCCACGGCCTCCGACGACGGCTTCACCCGGCCCGTCGGGCCACCCGGGCAGACCCGCCGCGCGTTCGACTGGTACTTCCGGGTCGGGCCGACCAACCACCGGGAGGCGGAGGTCATCGCGAGGGCGATCCCCGAGATCATGAAGCGGGAGGAGCGCGGCGACCAGCCCATCCGACCGTTGATCGTCTCCGCCGGGGCGGGTAACGGCCCGAAGGACGCCAACCCCGACCACTACAGCGACAACCTCGCCGAGGACATCAGAACGGAGCTGGGTCGAGTGCCGCGCGCCGCGCCGGCCGTCCGCGTGTCCTTTCCCGAGACTGCGCGGGCGGAGGCGGCCAGCGCCGCGGACGGCGGCCCCACCGTGGTGGGCGTGCTCGGCCATGACCTCAGCGAGCGCTGCACCGGCCCGCAGCCGCCGAATTTGATCATCTACACCGGCCGGACCACCAGCGTGAACACCCTGCTGGGGGCGTTGACCGGGTCCGCCTGCGGCCGGGCGGACCCGCGTCTGCCGATCATCTCCGGAGACGACGCGATGGAGCTGGAGACCGACCCGGGGGAGATCGCGGCGGGCGCCCTGGGTCGCCACACCTTCTACTTCGCCGACTTCGGCCTTGCCCAGCCCGGCGACATCCCGCCGTCCTACTCGGAGCAGACCGGCGCGGACGGCACCGTGCCCCGGCAGTGGGCGACGCAGGTGCGCGACACCCCGCAGCGGCTCATCTCCGGGCACACGATCGTCGCCTTCGACGCCCTGTCGGTGCTGGCATGGGCCATCGGCGCCGCCGAGCTCAACACCCCGCCGCCCGGCCAGCTCCGCGCGAACATCAAGGCGGTCCTGAACCTCACCTGCGGCGATCTCGCCNGCGCCGGTGCGAACGGCTACATCAGCTTCGACCGGTACGGCGACTCGACCAGCGCACCGGTGCTCATCCGCCGGTTCGACCCGACAGACNCCACGGTGACGACCATCGCGCCCGGCACGATCGCGCAGAGCCCGCGCCGCCCCGCCGCCGCGGTCNCCAACTGCACCGTCCTCTGATCCGGCGCCGTCCGCCACGGTGGTCGCTCGCGGTGGTCGCTCGCGGTGGTCGTCCGCGGTGGTCGTCCGCGGTGGTCCTCTGAGCCGGTCGCCCCGGCGACGGCGCCGGGCAACTGGTTGCGTCCGGGCACAACCGCGGTTGACGATCGGAGGGTTTGGCCCGCGGGCCTGGAGGGGAGCAGCGTGGTTGCGCAGGACCAGGGCCCGGGGCGGGCCACACCGTCGCCCCCGTCGTTCGTGCCGGCGACACCGGCCGCGGACCTCACCGGGGACCCTCCCGAGGACGCGCACTTAGGGCCTGTGTCCGCCGGAGGGACGCCCGCCGCCGGCAGCGGCGGCAGGGGCAACCGCGTCGCCCGCACCGGGTCGGGGGCCGGTTCAGCGTCGGAGTCGGACGGTGAGCGCCGGGATCGGCAGCTCATCCTGCTGACGTGCCTGGCGGGGATGTTCGCGACGACGTTCACGGCGACCGTGCTGTCCGTGTCGATCCGCACGGTGGCCGGCGACCTGCACAGCAACGTCGACGTCATCTCCTGGGCGGTGACCGGCTCGCTGCTCGCGCAGGCGGTCGCGATGCCGATCCTCGGCCGGGTCGGCGACATCCGCGGGCACCGGCGCACCTTCCTCGTCGGCTCCGTGCTCNCCGTGGTGTTCTCGCTGGCGACCGCGGTGGCCTGGGACCCGGTGTCGCTCATCGCCTTCCGTGCATTGGCGCAGGTGGCGGGCGCCGCGACGATCCCCGCGTCGTTCGCGATGCTGTTCCACGCGTTCCCGCCGCACGAGCGGGTGCGGCCGTCGGCCTGGGCGTCGGGGGTGCTGTCGGGGGCGTCGGTCAGCGGGCTGGCGATCGGCGGGCTGGTCATCGACTCGATCGGGTGGCGGCCGCTGTTCGTCATGCAGGCCGGGATCGCCCTGGTCCCGCTGATCGCCGCGGTGAAGGTGCTGCCGGTCGACGTCGGCAACCGCAGCCTGACGCTGGACAAGACCGGCGCGCTGGTGCTCGGCGCGGCCACGTTCGCGCTGACCTTCGGGGTCAACCGGGCCGCCGGCTGGGGGCTGCGGCCGATCGTGATCGGCCTGCTCGCGGCCGTCCCGTTGCTGCTGTGGCTGCTGGTCGTGGTCGAGCGGCGCACCGCCATGCCGGTCATCCCGACGGTGCTGCTCGTCGAGCGCGACATCCGGGCCGCGGGGGCGAGTTCGTTCCTGCTCGGCGCCGCCCACATGGGCAACTTCCTGGTCACACCGCTGCTGCTGGAGGGGGTGTTCGGGCTGTCGGTCGCGGCCACCTCCCTGGTGACGATGACCCGCACCCTGTCGATCGCGCTGGCCGCGCCGTCGGCGAGCCGGCTGGGGGCCTGGATCCCGCCGCGGGTGCTCGCGGGCGTGGCCGGCGGGGTCTACACGATCGCCCTGGCCGTGCTCGCCCTCGGCACCCAGTACGACCAGCTCCCCGTGGTCATCGCCGGTCTGATCGTCAGCGGCCTGGCGTTCGGGCACGCCCAGCCGCCGCTGCTGGTGATCACCGGCAACGCCGCCGCCGCCGACAGCTTCGGCCTGGCCACCTCGCTGCAGCAGACCGCCAACCAGATCGGCGCGGTGATCGGGATGAGCCTGCTGTCGGCGATCGTCGGCGACGCGGTGCGCGCCGCCCCGTTCACCGTCGCCTACCTGGCCGCCGCCGGCCTGTCCGCCGCCGCCGGCCTCGCCATCCTCTTCGCCCGCCGCTCGCCCACCCTGCCCCTGCCTATCCAGAGGGATAAATCGGACACGAGAGCCTCCGGATAAGCAGGACCGCCCGCCGCCCGCCGCCCGCCGCCCGCCGCCCGCCGCCCGCCGCCCGCCGCCCGCCGCCCGCCGCCGGCCCGCCGCCGCCGTGGGCTGGCGAGCGCGGCGCGGGCGTCAGCGATGCGGGCCGTTGCGGTCGAGTTCGGCGAGCCAGGCGGCGGGGCTGGCGTCGGACGGGGCCCGCCAGTCACCGCGGGGCGACAGCGTGCCGCCGTAGGAGACCTTCGGGCCGTTGGGCAGCGCCGAGCGCTTGAACTGCGACGCCATGAAGCGGCCCAGGAACTCCCGCAGCCAGCGCACGATCGTCGGCAGCTCGTAGGCGTGCCGCTCGTCGTCGGGGAAACCGGCCGGCCAGCCGTCGGTCAGCGCGTCGCGCCAGGCGTGCCAGGCCAGGAAGGCGATCTTCGACGGCGCCAGGCCGTGGCGCAGCAGGTGGTACAGGAAGAAGTCGTGCAGCTCGTAGGGGCCGATGNGGTCCTGGGTGCTCTGCATCGCGCCGGTCTCGGCGTCGGCGGGGACCAGCTCGGGGGAGATCTCGGTGTCGAGGACCGCGGTCAGCAGCTTGCCGGTGTCGGCGTCGAACTGGTCGTGGCTCACCGCCCACCGGATGAGGTACTGGATCAGGGTCTTGGGCACGCCGGCGTTGACGGCGTAGTGGCTCATCTGGTCGCCGACGCCGTACGTGCACCAGCCCAGTGCCAGCTCGCTGAGGTCCCCGGTGCCGACGACGAACCCGCCGTGGTGGTTGGCCAGCCGGAACAGGTAGTCGGTGCGCAGCCCGGCCTGCACGTTCTCGTAGGTGACGTCGTAGTCGGCGGCGCCCTCGGCGGCGGGATGGCCCAGGTCGGCGAGCAGCTGGCGGGCGGCGGGGCGGATGTCGATCTCCGCCGCCTCGACGCCGAGCGCGCGCATCAGCGCCCACGCGTTCGCCTTCGTCTCCGCCGAGGTCGCGAAGCCCGGCAGGGTGTAGCCGAGGATCGTCGTGCGCGGCACCCCGAGCCGGTCGCAGGCCTTCGCCGCGACGATCAGTGCGTGCGTCGAGTCGAGGCCGCCGGAGACGCCGATGACCATCCGTCCGCCGCCGGTCGCCCGATACCGCCGGGCCAGGCCGTGGACCTGGATGTTGAACGCCTCGTAGCAGTCGAGGTCGAGCCGCTCGGCCGTGTCGGGGACGAACGGGAAGCGCCGCTGGTGACGGCGCAGCCCGACGTCGCGGCGGTGCGGGCGGTGGTCGAAGCGGACCGTGCGGAACCGCTGCTCGGGCCGGCCGGCGACGGCGGCGCTGTCGTGGAACGTCCCGGTGCGCATCCGCTCCTGGCGCACCCGGGCGAGGTCGACGTCGGCGACGAGGAGCTGGGGGGTGTCGGCGAAGCGTTCGGACTCGGCGAGCAGATCCCCGAGCTCGTGGATCGTGCCCTGCCCGTCCCAGGCCAGGTCGGTGGTGCTCTCGCCGGTCCCCGCCGCCGAGTAGACGTAGGCGGCGAGCGCCCGCGCCGACTGGGCGGCGGACAGGTGCGCGCGGTCGGCGGCCTTGCCGACGACGATGTTCGACGCCGACAGGTTCGCCAGCAGCGTTGCGCCGGCCATCGCCGCGTACGACGACGGCGGGATCGGCGCCCAGTAGTCCTCGCAGATCTCGATGCCGACGACGAGGTCGGCCAGGTCCGTCGCCTCGAAGATCAGGTCCGTGCCGAACGGGACCGTCCGCCCCGCGACGGTGATCTCCTCCCCGGTGACGCCGGCGCCCGAGGCGAACCAGCGCTTCTCGTAGTACTCGCGGTAGTTCGGCAGGAACGTCTTGGGCACCACGCCGAGGATCCGCCCCCGCGAGATCGCCAGCGCCGTGTTGTAGAGCCGCCCGCGGTGGCGCAGCGGCGCTCCGACCAGCAGCAGCGGCCCGAGCTCGGCGCTGGCCCGGCACACCGTGTCGACGGCCTGCTCGACCGCGTCGAGCAGCGCGTCCTGCAGGTGCAGGTCGTCGAGCGCGTACGACGACAGCCCGAGTTCGGGGTAGACGACGACGTCGACGCCGTCGGCGTCCGCCCGGCGGGCCAGCGCGACGGTCGCCTCGGCGTTGCGGGCCGGTTCCGCGGTCACCACCAGCGGCGTGGCCGCCGCGACCCGCGCCAGGCCGTGGCTGTGGATCGCGGCGAACTCCCGCCGCGGCTTGCGGGACCGGACCGGGNCGCCGAGTGCCGGCTGGGCCGCCTCGTCGAATCCCGGCTGGACCGCCTCGCCGAACTCTGGCTCGGTCACATCGCCTCGCATCCTGTTGTCGGCGCACCGTCCGCAATGTCGCCCTCCCGCGATTGTCGCCCTCCCGCGAACGGGTGAGCACGTTCGATCCGCCCGCACCCCCGGTGGTGCNAGCGGCGGTGCGGTGCGTGGCGGCCTGCGGCCGTGGGAGCGGGCCCCGGGCCGACCCGCGCGCGGGGTGCCGTCCCCGGCCCTCGCCGACCGGCCGGGCGGCGCAGCGCCCTGNGCAGCACCGATGCCGACGCCTACCGGACGGCAGGTCACCTCGAAGGCACTCAAACAGGGACTCACACCGGTAACTTCCGTCCTCCGGGAAGGGAAGGAAGTCCCTCGCCGCTGCGTCATCCCGCGTCGACTCTGGGTGTATGGGTCAGAAGACGATCGATGGTAACGAGNCCGCCACCTCGGTGGCCTACCGGGCAAGTGAGGTGATCGCCATCTACCCGATCACCCCGGCGTCGGCGATGGGAGAGCTCGCCGACGCCTGGGCGACGAAGGGCCGGGCGAACATCTGGGGTGCGGTCCCCGAAGTGGTCCAGTTGCAGAGCGAGGGCGGCGCCNCCGGCGCCGTGCACGGGGCGTTGCAGGCCGGCGCCCTGTCGACCACGTTCACGGCCTCCCAGGGCCTGCTGTTGATGCTGCCCAACATGTTCAAGATCGCCGGCGAGCTCACGCCGATGGTCCTCCACGTCGCCGCCCGCACCATCGCCACCCACGCGCTGTCCATCTTCGGTGATCACAGTGACGTGATGGCCGCGCGCTCCACCGGCTTCGCCATGCTCGCCTCCTCGTCCCCCCAGGAGGCCCACGACCTGGCCGCGGTCGCGCACGCGGCCACGTTGGAATCCCGCGTTCCGTTCCTGCACTTCTTCGACGGCTTCCGCACCTCGCACGAGCTCAACGAGGTCGCCGAGATCGACGACGCCACGCTCGCCGAGCTGCTGTCCGCCGAGCGCATCGAGGCGCACCGGCTGCGCGCGCTGTCCCCGGACAGCCCGGTGATCCGCGGCACCACCCAGGACCCCGACACCTTCTTCCAGGCCCGGGAGGCGGCCAACGCCTACTACGCCGCCGTCCCCGGGATCGTGCAGCGGGCGATGGACCGGGTGTCCGCCGCCACCGGGCGGTCCTACCGGATCTTCGAGTACACCGGTCACCCCGAGGCCGAGCGGGTCGTCGTCGTCATGGGCTCGGGCCGCTCGGCGGTGCGTGACGCCGTCACCCGGCTGGTCGCGCGCGGCGAGAAGGTCGGCTTCGTTCAGGTCCGGCTCTACCGGCCCTTCGACGGCGCGGCGTTCCTCGCCAGCCTGCCGGCGACGGTCCGCTCGATCGCGGTCCTCGACCGGACGAAGGAGCCGGGCGCGCTCGGTGAGCCGCTGCGCCTGGACGTGCTCGCCGCGCTCGCCGAGCGGCCCGAGAGCATGCCGCGGGTCATCGGCGCCCGCTACGGGTTGGCGTCGAAGGAGTTCACCCCGGCGATGGCGGCGGCCGTGTTCGACGAGCTGGCNCGCTCCCAGCCGCGCCGCCAGGTCACCGTCGGCATCCACGACGACGTCACGAACCTCTCCCTCGCCGTCGACGACCACGGCCACCCGGAGCCCGACGACGTGCGGCGCGCGGTGTTCTACGGGCTCGGCAGCGACGGCACCGTCGGCGCCACCCGTGCCACCGCCGGCATCGCCGCCGACCACACCCCGCTGCACGCGCAGGCGTACTTCGTGTTCGACTCCAAGAAGTCGGGCTCGATGACGGTGTCGCACCTGCGCCTGTCGCCGCGCCCGGTCGACGCCCCCTGGCTCATCGACGACGCCCAGTATGTCGGCTGCCACCAGTTCTCGCTGCTCGAACGGGTCGACGTCCTCGCCGTCGCCGCCACCGGCGCCACCGTGCTGATCAACAGCCCGTACCCGGCGGAGACGGTGTGGGAGCACCTGCCCGCCAACGCCCAGCGCCACCTGCTCGACCGGGACGCGCGCCTGTTCGTCGTCGACGCCGACCGGGTGGCCCGCGAGNCCGGCCTGCCCGGGATCGTCAGCCCCGTGCTGCAGACCTGCTTTTTGACCCTGTCCGGGCTGCTGGCGGCCGACACGGCGGTCGCGGCGGTCAAGAACGCCATCCGCATCGCGCAGGGCAAGCGCGGCGAGGCCGTGCTGCAGCGCAACTTCGCCGCCGTCGACGCCTCCCTCGGCGCGCTGGCCCAGGTCGACCTGACCGGTCGGACGGTGGGGGAGCGCGCGACCCGGCGCCTGTCCGGCGACGCCCCGGTGTTCGTCAAGGAGGTCACGGCCCGGATCATGGCGGGGGAGGGGAACCTGCTGCCCGTCAGCGCGCTGCCGATCGACGGCACCTTCCCGGTCGGCACGGCCCGCTACGAGAAGCGCGCCATCGCCCACGAGCTGCCCGTCTGGGACGCCGACCTCTGCATCAACTGCGGCAAGTGCACGATCGTCTGCCCGCACGCCGCGATCCGGATGACCGCCTTCGACCCGGCGCTGCTCGCCGACGCGCCCGCGACGTTCAAGTCGCGCCAGCCGAAGGACAAGGACCTGGCGGGGCTGCGGGTGACCATCCAGGTGGCGCCGGACGACTGCACCGGTTGCAGCCTGTGCGTCAAGGTCTGCCCGGCGACCAGTAAGGAGAACCGGGAGCACAAGGCCCTCGAGATGGTCGACGCCGCGCCGCGGCTGGCCGAGGAGCGCGCCGGCTGGGCGTTCCACGAGACGCTGCCGGCGATCGACCCGACGCGCGTGTCGGCGGACAGCGTCCGCGGCTCGCAGCTTCGCCAGCCGCTGTTCGAGTTCTCCGGCGCCTGCTCCGGCTGCGGCGAGTCGCCGTACCTGAAGCTGCTCACCCAGCTGTTCGGCGACCGGATCCTCGTCGCGAACGCCACCGGCTGCTCGTCGATCTTCGGCGGCAACCTGCCGACGACGCCGTGGACGACGGGTGCCGACGGCCGCGGCCCGGCCTGGTCGAACTCCCTGTTCGAGGACAACGCCGAGTTCGGCCTCGGCATGCGCCTGGCGCTCGACAGCCGGGCGCGCGAGGCCCGCCGGCTGCTGATGGCCGCCGCGGGGGTCGTCGGCGACACGCTCGTCGACGAGCTGCTGGGCGCCGACCAGAGCACCGAGGCCGGCATCCTCGCCCAGCGCGGCCGGGTCGCCGAGCTGCGCCGGCGGTTGGCCGGCGCCGAGCACGACGCCCGGCTCGACCCGCTCGTCGACAACCTCGTCGACAAGAGCGTGTGGATCGTCGGCGGCGACGGGTGGGCCTACGACATCGGCTTCGGTGGCCTCGACCACGTGCTGGCCTCCGGGCGCAACGTCAACGTGCTCGTCCTCGACACCGAGGTCTACTCGAACACGGGCGGGCAGGCGTCCAAGTCGACGCCGCGCGGCGCGGTCGCGAAGTTCGCCGGCGGCGGCAAGCGGACCCGCAAGAAGGACCTCGGGCTCATCGCCGCCGCCTACGGCGACGTCTACGTCGCGCAGGTCGCCCTCGGCGCCAACGACCAGCACACGGTGCGGGCGTTCAACGAGGCGGCGAGCTGGCCCGGCCCGTCGCTCATCGTCGCCTACAGCCACTGCATCGCCCACGGCATCGACATGACCGACGGCCTGTCGCACCAGAAGGCAGCGGTGAAGTCGGGCTACTGGCCGCTGTACCGGGTCGACCCGCGCGCCGAGCAGGCGTTCAGCCTGGACTCGCGCAAGCCGTCGATGACCTACGCCGAGTTCGCCGCCACCGAGTCCCGGTTCACCCGGCTCGGCGCGGTCGCCCCCGATGTGGTCGCCGAGCTCGAGGGCCTCGCCCAGGACGACATCCGCGCCCGCTGGGAGACCTACGAGCACGAGGCCGCCGCGGCCCCCCGCACCCCCGACGGCTCGCAGACCTGACCGCCCGACCGCACCGGGCCCCCGCCCGACCGGGCCCCGCCATCCCCTGCCCGAACGGGCAGCCATGCCCCACTCGGGTGCCGTTCCCTGCTTATCCAGAGGCCTCCGTGTCCGAAAAATCCCTCTGGATAGGCGCGGGCGCGGGCGCCGGGGCGGGGGCGGGCGCGGGGCGGGCGCGGGATCTGGCGGTGGCCGGGCGGTGGGGGCCCGGGTGGGTCAGGCGCGTCGAGGTTCGGCGGCGTGCCACGTAGTGTCGGCATGTTCCGGCGGATTTGCGCCGGTTTCGAGTGTTTCTAGTCTGGAGGATTCGGCGTTGACGGAGAAGGTTGGTCCGGAGTGGGGGCCGCTGGCGGCCCTGGCCGGCGAGTGGGAGGGCGACCAGGGTGTCGACGTCGCCTTNGGCAACGTCGAGGGTTCGATGATCACCACCCCGTACCGTNAGCGGGTCACCCTGAAGCCGTTCGGTCCGGTGGACAACGGCTCGCAGCACCTCTACGGCCTCGACTACAAGATGGCCGCCTGGCGGTTCGGGGAGGAGAACCCCTTCCACACCGAGCTCGGCTACTGGCTGTGGGACGCCGAGCTCGGCCACGTCATGCGCAGCTTCCTGGTGCCCCGCGGGCAGACCCTGATCGCCGGCGGCGTGGTCGCGCCGGACGCGACGAGCTTCACCCTGCGCGCGGAACTCGGCTCCACCACGTACGGCATCCTGTCCAACCCGTACCTGGCCCGCGCGGCGAACACGACCCTGTACGAGGTGGCCATCACCGTCAACCCCGACGGCAGCTTCGCCTACGACGAGACCACCACGATCGACCACTCGCGGGTCCCCGGCAGCCCGGTCGCCCACACCGACCGCAACGTCCTGCGCCCCGTCGGCTGACACACGTCGGCTGACACACGTCGGCTGACACACGTCGCCTGACACACGTCGGCTGACCCACGTCGGCTGGGCGCCCGGCCCCTGGCTCCGCCGGACCGTGACCCCGCCCGGACCGTGACCCCGCCCGGACCGTGACCCCGCCCGGACCGTGGTCGCGGCCTGACACCGGTGGCCCGCAGTTGCGGTGCGTTCCGTCCGGTTTTCGCCTCGAGACCGTACACAGCGCACCGCAACCAGCGCACCAGCAACCGGCGGGGTGGAGGCCTCGCAGCCACCGAGATCGAAGCCCTCGGTGCCAGGTGGTCATCGTGCTGGACCCCGGGGCAGGTCGCGTAGCATCTGGCCGGGATCACCACGCCCTGGTGTGTGGCCGCGGGCTGGGCGCTGGACCTGTTCCGCGGCACGCAGACGCGCGAGCACGGGGACGTCGAGATCGCGGTCCCGGCCGCGAACTTCCCCGAGATCCGCGGCCGCTTCCCCGGATACGCCTTCGATGCGGTCAGCAGCGGCCGGATCTGGGNGAACGCCACACCGGACGTGCTGGCCGCCACACGCCAGACCTGGCTACGCGACACCTGCCGGCCGCCAGCCAACCCACTCGAAGTGCCTTCATCCCGGCTGTCCAACAGCGCGCAAGCCGAGGCATGATTGCATCATGGAGATTGCGGAAGGCACGGTCGTGGTTGTGCGCGATACCTTTGNGGAGGACCGGGCCCCTGTAGTCCTGGCCCTGCTACGGGAATANGGCACCGAAGAGTGGNACTGTGAACCTGATCGTGTGCGCCGAGCTATCGTGAAACTCGGTCAGGGTGACGTGGATCAGATCAGACACTATCTCAACGTCGCCAAAATAGACTACCGAGACGTGCTCTACTACTCGGGAGACTACTGAACCTTCTTTATGTCCGACTCGGGCTCGGCCCGTCGGAAGCAACGTGTTGGCCACTCCCGCGGTGTACCTGCGGGCGAGTGTTCCCCGAAGCTGACGGCGGTTCATCCCGGCCGGTCATCGAGCTTCCGCTGTTCGGCTGTCACCGGCTTCGATCGTCCGCCTGAGCCCGGTGTACTCGAGCGCAGCGTAGACCGCCGCGACCGCCGCTCCGACGATCATGAACGCGGTGCCGAAGGTGGTGAGCGATATCAGGTCGGTGGCCGTCACCCCCAGGCAACCGAGTCCGGACACGACGTTCAGGCCGACAACGGTCCAGCCGAGACCGGGCGGAATGGCCGGCCTGGTCGCGACGAAGGCAAGTGCGGCCGCGCCGGCCAACTGATAGATCCCGAATCCGACCGAGAACGCGACCGGCATCCCGGTGGGAGATGCCAGCAGGCCACTGGCCGTGATCAGGACGACGCCCATCACGGCGGTGCTACCGCTGTCGATGCGCAGAACGAGGCGCAGCAGCTGGCCGTGGAGTCGTTCTACCCGTTGGAAGAGCAGACGGCTCAGATCCTTCGTCGACTCGCAGAGCCAGCGTGACCTCTCGCCCACCTCCGGGTGGATCGCGGGTCAGATCGGTTGGAGGACGTCGCACGCGGCGGGGCGGAAGGCGCGGCGTGCGCTGTGCACGNCGCTCCCTGAATCCAGGATGTCACTCTGGATCGAGGTGACGATGTCGACGGCGCGGTCCACGAGGGACTGGATGCCGAAGGTGAAGAAGACGCTGCCCATCGCGAGGTCCCCGAGTGCGAACAGCCGCCGGCTCGGGCGACCGTCCACCGTCAGGCGGCTGGTGGCGCGTTCGAGGCGAAACCCGCCGCGCGGATGCGGCTCGGCCAGGCCTGCGTCCACCAGCGACGTCAGCATCGGCGCGGTGAGGTCGGTGGCGCCGCCGAGGCGGCCGTTGACGGCGTTGACGACGACGGCGGCCCGATGCCTGCCGTGGGCGGAGCTCGCCACGAAGCCGCCGTCGCCCGGCTCGGCCCCGTCGGCCCCGTCGGCCCCCTCGGTCCACTCGATTCGCTCGATCCGTTCGAGTCCGCCGATCAGCTCGAGCTGCCCGGACTCCAGCAGGCCCAGCAGCGCGACAGCGCTGGCGGGCGGCATCGGGCAGCACAGGCTCATGAAGGCGCGGTGGTGCGTGGCCAGCAGGCGGTCCTTGTCGCGTTCGGGCAGCAGCGGCCAGACGTCCGGCCCGACGTCCGGCATGATCTGCTGCAGGATGCGCAGCGGGCCACCGGGTGCGTTGACCGCACCGAGCTGCCGGCGCAGCCGGTGCGTGGGTTCCTCCCGGCGCGCGGCGTCGATCTCCGTCCGCACGGCGTCGAGGTTCTCGCCCGCCGCCGCNAGCTCGGCGCCGATCATGACGATCAGGTCGGCCAGCGCCAGTGATCCACCGGAGGCGGCCATCGCCCGGAACCGCGCCGCGGTGACGTGGCGCGGAGTGAACCGGGCGGGCCGCTGGCGTACGGCGGGCAGGACCGCCTGGCGGGAATGCAGCCGGATCCTGCCGGTGTGTCCGCGGGCGGCCAGGGCGAGGGTCACGTCGACCGCGGTCAGCCCGCTGCCGATCACGGCCAGGTCGTCGTCCCGGCGGATCGCGGCCAGCCTCTCGGCGGCCGGGTAGGGATCCCGAACGAACCCGGTGCAACCAGCCAGCCCGTACGGGTCGGCGGGTCTGCCCGCGCCGGTGGCGAGGACCGCATAGTCGACCTCGTGCTCCTCGCCGTCCGCCGTGCGCAGAACCAGGCCGTGGCGGGTCGGCACGGCGCGGTGCACCATCCGCCGGTGCAGCTCGACGCTCCAGCCACGCGCGGCCAACGTCACCAGCGCCACCCGGGCGGACTGCTCCAGGTAGTTGCCGTACAGCGCCCGCGGGATGAACGGCGCACCGGAGACGGGGTCGAGGAAGGACGACTCGGCGCCGACGACGAGCCTGCGGGCGGCGAGCCACTCGGCGAGATGGCGGTCGTCGCCCGCCCGTACGGACATGTCCCGCGGTATCGCGTTGACCCGCATCGCGTCCAGGTCCGGCTGATAAGGGCGNCCGCGCCACAGGTGTCGACCACCGTCGAATATCGCCAGGTTGCCGGCGGGAAGGTCATGCTGGTGGGCCAGTGCGTCGAGAAGGCAGACGGCGGACGCGCCGCCGCCGATCACGCCGATCCTCGCAGTGGCTGACATCGACTACCTCACCTGTGGACGCTGCGGAAGCGGAGGTGGTCGTCCACCGCCTCGGCCGCCATCCCCATCGTCACCTCGACGGCGGTGTCGGTCACATCGAGGTCGCCGACGGGCTCGCCGGGCCGGACTGGGCGACCGTGTCCGTGGGCCGTGGGCCGCGGGCCGTGGCCGGATCCGGATCCGGGTCCCTCGGCGGAACCCTGGACGTCCTGGCGGGGCAGGAGCGTCGGCGTCGAGGTCGTGCCCGGCAGCGTGGCGCGGTGCTGCACGCGCCCGGCCACTCTGAGGTGGGCGCTTCGAGGAGGTGGGCGCTTCGAGGAGGTGGGCGCTCCGTGGCAGACGCAGCGGCCACACACGGCCGGGGCCGCACGACGGCGATCGTGGATACGGGTGCTCGCTGCACGTCATTGGAGAGCTACGGCCTGCTCGGCCCGTCCTCGACCTGGGTGATCAAGATGTTCCGCGGAACCGCGCCGGTGCCGTTGGAGGCTCACCCGGCTGCACGCTGTTGGTCCCCCGGACAGCCGGCTCAGGGCAGCCGAGCGGCGAGGGCGGTCAGGGCCGGCAGGGCGGCGAGGGGGAGGGAGACGCCGGCACCGGGGCGGATCTCGGGCTGGGCGGGGTTGATGCGGATCAGGCGGCCGGCGAGCGACTCGGCGGTGCGGCGCACGGTCGGCACGGCGGTGCCCGCGCCGATCTCGACGACCACCAGCGGGCCGGCGTCGCCCGGACCGGTCACCTCGTCCAGCCAGGACTCACAGGTGCGCAGCGCGGCGTCGGTCCGCTCGCTCACCCAGGATCCGTCGCCGAACATGAGGATGTTCGGCCGGGCCAGGTCGCCGCACGACGGGCAGCGGGGCAGCGGCTCGCCCGCGCGCATCGTCTCCGGATCGACGTCCACCTCGACGCCGTCCGCCGGCCAGATCTCCCCGCCGCACGGGCCGACGCACTGGAGGTGGTGGATGGAGCCGTGGACCTCCGCCACCGCGTCGATGCCGGCCCGTTGGAACTGGCCGTCGACGTTGGACGTGAACACATACATCCCGCCGGGCAGCCGCGCGCCCCACCGGCGCAGCACGGCGAAGCCCTCGTGCGGCCTGGTCGCCCGGTACAGGCCGAGGCGGTGGCCGTAGAAACCCCAGGCCAGCGTCGGATCGTCGCGGAAGTGGACCGGGTCGGCCAGCTCCACGAACGACAGGCCGAGGCGTTCGTACGGCGGGTAGGCCCGCCAGAAGCCGGCGTCGCCGCGGAAGTCCGGCAACCCCGAGTCCACGCCCATGCCGGCGCCCGCGCACACCAGCAGCGCGCCCGCGCCCGCGAGCAACGCCGCGGCGGCGTCCAGTGCGGCCTCGACCGTGGCGGCGGGTCGTCCCGCCGAGGCGGTCACGGGTGGGCGGCGGCCCGCCTGGCTGGCGTGGGTCATCCCTGCCATTATGGGCGATCCCTGCGCGGGCTCTCTGCACGTGATCGGTGCGTGGCGGCCGCGCGACTCCCCCCCGACCCCATGACGATCATGGTGTTCCGCGGAACCGCGCCGGTGCCGTCGGAGGCGCACCCGGCGGCGCCTCTCGGCACCGGGCGCGCTTCCGTCCGCAGTCGGGCGTGTCCGGTGCCCTCGACGTGCAACGGGAGGGCGGACGGAATGTGCTTTCAGGTTGCCGCGGAGGTCTGCTGGCCGTCGGGGGCCGGGGGTGGCAGGACGTGCGGGGCCGGGCGAAGCCCGTCGACGAGCAGCGCGAGGTAGCGGCGGCGGTTCAGGCCCGCCGGGTCGTCGGGGCTGACCGTGGCCAGGGCCATCACGACGACCGCGGACAGGTCCCGGCGTTCGAGCTCGGGGCGGACCACGCCGGCGTCGCGGGCGCGGCCGAGCAGGCGTTCCATCGACTCCAGGTAGCGGTGCACCCCCTCGACGTGGAAGGCGTCGGTCTCCCGGGCGAGGGCGAGGATCACCTGCCGGCCCGCCAGCGCCGCCACCGTGGCCTCCAACGCGCCGACGAGGTCGTGCCACGGGTCGTCGGTTTCCCGGGTCAGCCGGGGCACGATCTCGGTGCTGACGAGATGGTCGAACACGGTGCGCAGCAACTGGTCGCGGTTGCGGAACCGGCGGTAGACCGTCGCGACCCCCACGCCGGCGCGCCGGGCCACCTCCTCCAGCGTCACGGCCCGCCCGACGTCCTCGAAGGCCTGGTCGGCCGCGGCGATGATCCGCTCGTAGTTGCGCGCCGCGTCGACGCGCAGGCCCCGCCCGCCCGTTGCTTCCACCGGGGCACGCTAACAGCGCGCGGCTCGTTCCCACGTCGGGTGGGCGGCGTCCGAACCGGTCACATGAGCGACACCACGGCCGTCGGCGGCGATTCGTGCGACACATCCGGCCTTGTCGGGTTAGAACATGGTCATCGGGGCTAAGGACGAAGGCATGCCCGCTGACACCGACGGCGCGCCTGCCGCCACCCCGCCCATCCCGGCATCATCCGCGGCGCCGGCAGCCTCGGCGGAGTGCGAGCCGGTGAGCGAAAGCCTGACGACACCACCCGCCCCGGCCGAGCTGCCGCCCGAGGCCCGCGACGCGATCCCGCTGCAGCAGGACGGCGGCGCCGGCAAGAGCGAGAGCGGTCTCACCGTCGCCGTCGCCTTCGTGGCCAACCTGGTCATCGCGATCGCGAAGACGGGGGCGGCCCTGCTCACCGGCTCCGCCTCGATGGTCGCCGAGGCCNCCCACTCCTGGGCCGACACCGGCAACGAGGTCTTCCTGGTGATGGCGAACCGTCGCTCGCGCCGCCCGCCGGAGCCGGGTCATCCGCTCGGGTTCGGCCGCGAGGCGTACGTCTGGGCGCTGTTTGCGGCCATGGNACTGTTCGTCGCCGGGGGCGCGGTCTCGATCACCCACGGGGTGCAGGAGCTGTTCGCGGGCGAGTCCGGCGGGGACTACCTGATCGGCTACATCGTGCTGGCGGTGTCGTTCCTGCTGGAGGGGACCTCGTTCCTGCAGTCGGTGCGCCAGGCCAGGCCCGAGGCCGCGTCGATGAACCGGGACGTCCTCGAGCACGTGGTGGAGACGTCCGACCCGACGCTGCGCGCGGTCTTCGCCGAGGACTCGGCGGCGCTCGCCGGCGTCGTGATCGCGGCGCTCGGGCTGGCGCTGCACCAGATCACCGGTGTGGCGGCCTTCGACGCGCTCGGCTCGATCCTGGTCGGGGTGCTGCTCGGGGTGGTCGCCATCGTGCTCATCAGTCGCAACCGGCGTTTCCTCATCGGGCAGGAGGCCGACCCGCAGGTGCGCGCGGCGACGCTGCGGGCCCTGCTGGCGCTGCCGGAGGTCGACCGGGTGACACGCCTGCGCCTGGAGGTCGTCGGCCCACGGATGATCACCGTCGTCGGCGATGTGGACCTGATCGGCGACGACATCGAGCCCAACGTCGCCCTGCGCCTGCGCGGGGTGGAGGCCAAGCTGTCCGCCTCGCCCGCCGTCGTCGACGCCGTGCTCAGCCTCTCCGCCCCCGACGAGCCCTCCCTCGACCCCGACGACACCCCCGAGCCCACCCCCGCCGCCGCCTGACCGCAACGGCACCAGGGCGCAGGCCGCCTGCGGTGCGGTGTGCACGGTCTGACGGACCGGATGGTGCACGACGCACCGCAGTCCGTCTCGCGCACCGCAGCTCGCGACGACGCGGCATCACCACCCTGGGCCGGGGCCGGCAGGTCCGGGGCCAGCCCCGGGGCCAGCGCCGGGGCGGAGAGGGTCCTGGCCGGGGGCGGAGCGGCCCGTGGCGACGCTGACCGCGCCGAGTGCGGCGGAGACGCGTCGCGCGGGGCGTCCCCGCAGCAGTGCCATGTCCAGCACGATGTCGCACTGGAGCACCGGGTTGTACCAGGCGAACCGGTAGCGGCCCTTCGGGTTCCGGCGGCCCGGCCGGGGCAGCCCGCCGGTCCAGGGCGCGGTGGGGCGCGCCGGCCAGACCGCCAGCACCTCCCGGCGTCCCAGCCGGATCACGTCGGCGCGGACGACCTCCGGCCAGGCGCGGTCGTACCGCTGCCCGTTGCACAGCGCGCGCAGGCCGTACGGGCCGATCGTCAGCCTCGGCGGCCGAAGGCCGAAGCGCAGCCGCCACCAACCCGGGAACAGCGCGCCGGCGCCGAGGACAGCGAAGATGCCGGCCCCCAGGAGCGCGGCGGAGATGCCACTGGAGTTGTAGCCCCGGTAGGTGAACAGGAGGTCGACGAGGACGATCAACGCCACAGCCAGCAGGACGACGCCGACGCCGACCAGCAGCGAGCCGACGACCAGCAGACGCCGCCGCCGTCCCGGGAAGACGACGTCGGCGACCGCGGGGTGGCGGGGCACCTGGGCCGGCCGCGGGGGAGGCGTCCGCGGGCCTGGGGAAGCCTGCGGGCCTGGTGGTGTCTGCGGGCCTGGTGGTGTCTGCGGCGGGGGCGTCCGTGGGGGTGCGGGTGTCTGCGGCGGGGGCGTCCGCGCGGGCGGCGGGGGCTGCGGGGGCTGCGGAGCTGGTGGGGGTGGCTGGTAGGTCGCGGCCATGATCCGGGTCGGTGAGCGGGGGGCGTCCGGGGTCTCCCACCAGACGGACGGGTCCGGGCGTGTCGGCGGCAGGTGCGCGCCGATCGCGGCGGCGTGCTCCGCCACCAGGCTGATGACCGACGGCGGCCAGGTCTCGGCCGCGACCTCCACCCCGTCGGCGAACCAGCGCAGCAGCGCGTCGGGGCGGGGCCGCGCGGCCGGGTCCTTCGCCAGGCAGGACCGCAGCACGTCGCCGAGATCGGCCGGCACCCCGGTCAGGTCCGGGGAGCCGTGCACGACCCGGAACAGCATCGCGGCAGGGTCGCCCCGCCCGAACGGGCCGCGCCCGGTGGCGGCGAAGACGAGGACGGCGGCTGCGGAGAACACGTCGGCCGCCGGCCCGGCGGCACCACCGGCGGCCTGCTCCGGCGACATGTAGGCGGCGGTGCCGACGACGTCGCCCGCCCGGGTGAGCTCCGTGTGGTCGGCGGCCCGGGCGACGCCGAAGTCGATCAGGCGCGGTCCGTCGGCGGCGAGCAGGACGTTGCTCGGCTTCACATCCCGGTGGACGATGCCGGCGCGGTGCACGGCGACGATCGCCTCCAGCACGCCGGCGCCCAGCCGACGCAGCACCGTCGGCCCGAAGGGCCCGCAGCGCGCCACCGCCTCGTGCAGCGAGGGCCCGGGCACGTACTGGGTGGCCAGCCACGGCGTCGCCGCGTCCGGGTCGGCGTCCACGACCGGGGCGGTGAACGCCCCGCTGACCAGCTTCGCCGCCGCGACCTCCCGCCGAAAACGGTCACGGAAGCCGCCGTCCCCGGCCAGCTCCGACCGGACCATCTTGACGGCCATCAACCGACCGGAGGGCGAGGTGGCCAGGAACACCCGCCCCATGCCGCCCTCACCGATCCGGGCGCGCAGGTGGTAGGGCCCGATCGTCGACGGATCCCCCGGTTCAAGATTCTGCATCGACGCGTCCGTCCGCAGAACTCATCACACTCCGTCGTGGGGGGGGCTGGGGCCAGGGCTGTGGGTCACGGCTGTGGGTCAGAGCCATGGGTGTGGGCCATGGGTGTGGGCCATGGGTCAAGGCCTGCCGGAGGGGCTTCGCCGCGTGTCGTGACGACGCCCTTCGGTCAGGACCAAACTAGTGCAGAGCCGAAGGCTTCAGGACATGACCCGGATACGCCTTGCCGGTCGCCCTCGTCGCCCTCTGGTCGGGGCTGGGGGGTGGCCGCCCCGCTCGACCGTGTTCAGCCGTGCTCGACGCCCGCGGACCTGGCGGTCAGCGGGCGGACCTGGCCGTCAGCGGCAGGACGATCTGGTCGACGACGGCGGCGACGAACTCGTCGGGCACGATGGGCTCGCGGATCAGCGAGTACTGCACGAGCATGGCGGGTCCACTGGCGGCCACGAGCTCGCTGGCGGACTCGGGCCGGATCTCGCCGCGCTCGGCCGCCCGGCGCAGCACCTCCCCGATGAGCCGCACGCACGGCTCGACCACGTGGTCGATGATCGTCTGGCGGACGGCGGGACGGCCGCAGCCCGCCTCGGCCGACACGAGCTGGAGCGCCGTGCCGCGAGTGGCGCTGAACGACGCCTGCACGCAGCGAAGCAGCGCGTGGACGTCGGCGCGCACGTCGCCGGTCAGGGGTACGTCGCCCGGGTTGGGCAGCCGGTACCGCACGGCGTCGGCGATCATGTCTTCCTTGGCGGCCCAGCGGCGGTACAGCACGGTCTTGCTGGTGCCGGCGGCGGCCGCGACCCGGTCCATCGTCAGGTTGGCATAGCCGACGGTCCGCAGCTGGTCGAAGACCGCGTCGAAGATCGCCGCCAGTAGCCCGTCACCGCGGCGGCGGGTGGCGACCGCGCCGGTGCGGGCGGCGCCGGTCACCGTCGCGCGCGGTGCATCGGCGGGAACCACGCCCACGATCGCCTGCCTCCCGTCCCGTCGGCCGGCCGGATCGACGTCGATCGGGCGCCGGCGGCGGATCGACGGCCCGGTGCCGAGGGTACCCGGGCAGGGGGTTGGCGCGGGCCGGGCAGGTCGGCGACGAGGTGGGTGTTCGGGTGNCGGCGCTCTGCTACCCTCCCGCATTGGATACGGATTCGTATCTTAAGAAGTCTGGTCGGGAGGCTGCCATGTCCTCGTCCCCGTCGTCCTCGTCCCCGGCGTCCATGTCCCCGTCGTCCATGTCCCCGGCGTCGTCCTCGTCGGCGGGGCAGACCGCTGCCGAGCCGTCGCCACAGGAGGCGAGGCGCGCCCGGATCGCGCTGGTCACGATCGTGACCTGCCAGCTCATGCTCGTCCTCGACATCACGATCGTGAACGTCGCGCTGCCCAGAATCCGGGAGTCCCTCGGCTTCTCCGCCACCGACCTGGCGTGGGTGATCAACGCCTACACGCTGGCCTACGGCGGCCTGCTGCTGCTCGGCGGGCGGGCCGGGGACCTGATGGGGCGCCGGGCCACCCTGCTCGGCGGAATCGCCCTGTTCACGATCGCCTCGCTGCTCGGCGGCCTGTCCACCGCGCCGTGGATGCTCGTCGCCGCCCGCGTCGGGCAGGGCGTCGGGGCCGCGTGCGCGTCGCCGAACGCGCTGGCGCTCATCGCCGCCAACTTCCCGCCGGGCCCCGCCCGCACCCGGGCGATGGGGGCGTGGGCGGCGGTGGCCGGCGTCGGCGGCTCGATCGGGCTGATCGCCGGCGGAATGCTGACCACCTGGCTGTCCTGGCGGTGGGTCATGTTCATCAACGTGCCGTTCGGGCTCGTCATCCTGCTGCTCGCCCCGCGCTACCTGCGCACGCCGCCGCGTCGCGAGGGCCGCTTCGACGCGGCCGGGGCGCTGAGCTCCGTGGTCGGGCTCGCGTCCGGCGTCTACGGGTTCCTGCGTGCGTCCTCGGACNGATGGGCAGACGGGCGAACCCTCGGCGCCTTCCTGCTCGCCGTCGTCGCGCTCGCGGCGTTCCTGGTCGTCGAGTCGCGGGCCGCGCAACCGGTCGTCCCGCTGCGGCTGGTCGCCGAGGCCGCCCGCGCGCGGACCTATCTGCTCATGCTGCTGCTGACCGGAAGCATGCTGAGCATGTTCTTCTTCGGCACCCAGGTCCTGCAGGAGGTCCTCGGGCTCAGCGCCCTGCGGGCGGGGCTGGCGTTCCTCCCGCTGTCCCTGGGGATCCTGGTGTCGGCCTCACGGGCGTCGAGACTGCTGNCGAGGACGGGCCCCAAGCCGCTCATGCTGGTGGGCGCGGCGCTGAGCACGGGGGGCATGCTGTGGCTGGCGCAGGTGTCGGTGACCAGCAGCTACATCTCGGTCGTGCTCGGGCCGCTGCTGCTGTTCGGCGCCGGTCTGGGCCTGCTGTTCGTGCCGCTGAGCGTGAGCCTCGTCGCGGGTGTTCCCGCCGAGCACTCCGGCGCGGCCGCCAGCATGATGGTCACGACCCAGCAGGTCGGCGGCTCGCTGGGCCTGGCCGTCCTCGTCACCGTCTTCGGCGGCGCCGCCCGGCACGCACGCGGCGACGCGCCGGGCGGCCTCGCCCCCGGCGAGCTGGCGAGGTACGTCCTGGCGCACGGGGTGGCCGAGGCGTTCACCGTCGGCGCGATCGGCGTCGCGGTCATCTTCCTCACCGTGCTGCTGACCCGTCCGATCCCGGTCGGGGACACACCGCGGCCATCCGTTCCCGACCCCGCGACGGAGGCGGGAACGGAGGTGACGGGAACGGCCGGGGCCGGGGCGCTTGACGGTGGCCGGATCTGACAGAGACGTGTCACTGCCGCCGTGGCGGGCCAGCACCTGCTGCGCTGGGGCGCGGACGTCGAGCTCGCCGACGTGGTCCGCGACGCGATCGCGGGGCACCTCGACCCCGCCACCGTCGGCGATCCGCGTCCCGAGGTCGCCGGGCTGATCCTCGGCGCGCTCGTGGACGCCCTGGGAGTGGGCCTGGCGGACGTGCCGGCCGCACTCGTCGACGACATCCTGACGGGTGAACCACGGCGTGCGCCCGTACGTGATGCCGACGAGGGCGGTGGCGAGGCGGGCAAGGGCGGCGGCGAAGCCGGCAGGGACCGCAGTGATGACCGCAGTAGGGACTGCGGCGCGGCCGGCACAGGAGAGGCGGAGCATGCCAGCGGTGCACGCAGCTGCGGCGGCGGGGTCGGGCGGCTGATGGGCAGACGGCCCGCACGCCGCGGCGTCCCGTCGCCTGCCGACGTGCCCCGCGGGCTCGACCCGGCGGTCCTCGACGTCGTGCCCGTCCCCGCCGGGCTGTGGGCGCGGGCGCCGGGCATGCTGCCTCCCGCGCCCGACGAGCCGGCGCTGCACGCCCTGCCGCCGCGGTCGGGGGGGATCTGCGTGATCGTCGGGGCACCGGGCGAGCCCGTGCCGGACGTCCCCGTCGTCGCGGACCTGCTGCGCGCGATGCCGGCCGCCGACGACCCCGACGGGATGCACGTGGTCCGCTACGGCGTCGACCCGGCGGACGGACCCTGCCTGCCGCAGCGCCTCGCCGACCGGCTGGGTCGTCCGGTGCTCGCCCAGCACGGCCTGCTGCTGACCGGCGCCGACGGCTGGCCGCGGGTCAGCGCGATCGACGTCGGCCGTGCCTGCTGGTGGCACCCGCTCGCCGAACAGTCCGTCTACCCGCCGGCCGGGCCGCCGCGCGTGGCCCGCTGGCGGGCGCCCGCGCCCTGGTTGACCGACCTCGGCGGTGGCTGCTACCGCCTGCAGGACGACTGGCTCGTCCAGGTCGTCCCGGCCGGTATCGCGTTGCGCCACGCGGGGTGGCCGGCCGATCCCGACGTCGACGCCGCGCCGCACGACCCCGGCCGGTTCGATCTGTTGCTCGACGCACCGGCGGCCGGCCTCGTCGCCGGACTGAGCGACGGTCTGCTCACCGCGCTGGGCCGGCTCGCCGACGCCCTGCCCGGCCCGGCCCGCCTTCGGCTGCGGGTGGTGCTCCCGGCGGGCCTGGGTACGGCGCAGGCGCTGCGCCTGCGCTGGGCGGTGCCGGCGCCGCAGCAGGTCCGGTCCGGTCCGTCGACGACCGCGCCGGCGAACGCCGGCAGCCCGGCGGGGGAGCCGGCAGCGGAGGCGCCGCCGCCGGCGGAGTCGCTGGCGGAGGCGCCGCCGCCGGCGGAGTCGACGGCGGAGGAGTCGCCCGAGAGGGCGCCGGCAGCAGCGCCGCAGGGGGCGCCCGAGCGTCCGATCCCCGTTCCCGCCACGCTTCTGGCGGTTACCCGCGACGGTCGGGTGCAACTGGTGAGACCGTCGGCCGTGGTCGTTGGACGACCGCCCGCACGGTGATCTGCGAAGGCACGCGTCGATCTCGTGGACGTGGAACGATCCGCCCGTGGACGACGCGCGTTCGGCTCTGACCCGCGGCCCGGTCGCAGCCGCTCCTGCGGCCTGCCCACGCGAGGACGGTGCGCCGACGTGCGGGTAGCGCTTGCCGACGACGCCGCCCTGTTCCGCGAGGGGCTGTTGCTGCTGCTCACCACGGCCGGATACGAGGTCGTCGGCTGCGTCGCGGACGGCGACGCGCTGCTGGACCTGCTGGCCGTCGAACCGGTCGACGTCGCCATCGTCGACATCCGCATGCCGCCCGGCGCGGAGGGCGGCCTCACGACGGCGGCGCGGGTCAGGGCCCGCCACCCGGACACCGGGCTGCTCCTGCTGTCGCACTACGCCGAGACGCTGTACCTCATGCGTTTCCTGGAGATCGGCACCGAGCGGATCGGCTACCGGCTCAAGGAGCGGATCGCCGGGGTGCAGGTCCTCACCGACACCCTGGCCCGCATCGACGCCGGGGAGATNGTGATCGAACCGGTGCTCGCTCGCCGCCTCGTCGACCGCCCCGCCGGCCCCAGCGGTCCGCTGGCGACGCTGAGCCCCCGCGAGTCGGACGTGTTGCGACTGATGGCGGAGGGCCGATCCAACAACGGCATCGCCGCCGCCCTGTACCTGTCGGCGAAGTCGGTGGAGAAGAACATCGCCAGCATCTTCACCAAGCTGGACCTGCCCGCCGACTCGGCGGCGCATCACCGTCGGGTGCTGGCGGTCCTGCGCTACCTGGACGCCCGGGCATCGGGAGACTGACCGGCCGTGGACGCTCCATCCCGACCCGCGCGTCGCCGACCTCCTGCGCGTCGCCGACCTCCTGCGCGTCGCCGACCTCCTGCGCGTCTCCGCCGTTGGGGTGACTCCCGGTGACGGTCGTGCCGCCCGGGGTGGTGCGGCCGGCGTGGGTCGTACTCACCGAGGATGTCGCCCCCCTGCCCGCCGGCGCCACCCTGGGGCAGCGGGTCGCGCCGCTGCTGCGCAACCTGGCCCTGGCCGCCGGCACCGGCCAGGCGAACCTCTGGCTGCCCGAGGACCCGCCGCCCGACGGCGTCGCGAACGCCGGGCCGGGCCGACCGGGGGTGCGGGCGGTCGCCGCGGTCCGCGACGGCGGAACGCAGGTCGGCGAACTGGTCGTCACCGACGGGGAGGACGGTACGGCCGCGGCGGTGCCGGCCGAGCTGCTGGCCCAGACGGCCGACTGCGTGGCGCTGCTGCTGCGCGAGGTCCGTGCGGACGCCGCGCAGCGGGAGCAGGCGGTCCACGCGGCCGGCCTCGCGCGGCGGGCGGCGACGGTCGAGGCGGACCTTGCCGCGGTGCTCGACGTCGAGCGGCACCGTCTGGCCGGCTGGGTGCTGACCGGGACGACTCGCCGGCTCGCGGAGGTGACCCTGCGCTGGCGGGAGTTCGCCGCGGCGGCCCGCGACGAGCCCAGCCGGACCCTGGCCACCCTGCGCGAACTTCGGGCGGCCGTCGACGACCTGATCGACGACTTTCGCACGGTGGTGCGGGCCGTGCACCCCTCGACCCTGCGCAGCCGGGGGACGGCGGCGGCACTGGGGGAGTTGGCCGCGAGCCTGCCCCGGCGGGTGCACTGCACCGGCGACCTCGGGCGGCGGGTCGGCTGGGAGGTGGAGTCCGGGATCTACCACGCGACGGCGGTGGTCTTCGCCGCCGTGCCCGCGACAGCCGACGCGCCGCTGTCGGTCCACTTCTCCCGGGTCGGCGAGCGCCTCGCGGTGCGGGTGTGCGACCCGGCCGGCTCGGCGCAGCGACTGCGGGCCGCCCTCGCCGACGACGCCCGGCTGCTGGCCGCGCTCGGCGGGGGGCTGCGCTGCCAGGCGTCCCCGACCGGCGCGGCGCTGGTCGACATCTGGCTGCCGCAGCGGCTCGCCGGCGACGACGATCCCGGCCCTCCGCCGCTCCCGCCGGCCCCGCACGTCCCGCCGGCCCCGCACGTCCCGCCGGCCCCGCACGTCCGGCACGTCCCGCCGGCTCCGCGGCGGTGAGTGCACAGGGGCGCTCAGAGGGGCACGGTGCCGGCGACCCTGGTGCCCGCCCCGGGTGCCGAGCTGACGTGCAGCGAGCCGCCCACCGCGGCGAGTCGGGCCCGAAGCTGCGCCAGGCCGGTGCTGGCGGCGTCGGCCAGGCCCGGCCCGGCGTCGGCGACCTCGAACCACAGCCCCTGATAGGTGTTGCGGACGGCGACGATCACGGCGGCGCCCGGTGCGTGCTTGTGCGCGTTGTTCACCGCCTCGAGGCAGGTGAAGTACACCGTGCTCTCGACGCTCGGCGGATAGCGGCGGGCCCGGACGTCGGCGCTGATGTCCAACGTGACGTTGTGCGCCTCGCGGAAGCTCAGCGCCAGTGCCGGAGCCAGGCCGGCGGCCTGCAGCGGCACGGGCGTGATCCCCGCCGCGGTGTCGACCAGCAGCTGCTGGGTGCGGTCGAGCCGGGCGCCGAGATCGGCCACCGCCGTGGTGGCGGTGTCCTCGTCCGTGGTGGCGGTGGCCAGCCGGTGTTCGACGACGGCGGCGGCCAGTTGCAGCGAGACCAGGTGTAGCTGCGCGCCGTCGTGCAGATCCCGTTCGAGGGCGTGGCGCTCGCTCTCCATCCGGGACGCCGCACGCTGGCGGGCGTCCGCGATCCAGGCGAGCACGTCCTGACCCCAGCGGCGGGCCGCACGCGCCCCGGTCTGCGCCGCCGCACCCGCGATGACGACGCCGAGCACGGCCGCGACCTCGTCCAGGCGTCGCCGCTCGTCCAGGCGTCGCCGCTCGTCCAGCTCAGGGAGCGCGGTCAGGGTCACGAGGAGAGTGGCGACCTCGACCCCGTGATGGCGGATCGGGTGCGCCGAGGTGACGGTCGCGGCCGCGGGACCGTCTGCCCGTCCTGGCCTCGACCACCGGTGTTCCCACGGATCCTGTGGGTCCAGCACCCGCAGGACGACGAGTTCCGCTCCGACCTGTGCGCCGATCCACGCCACCACCGGGGTGAGGTCGCCGCCGCGGGGGCCGGCGGAGGGCAGCTCGGCGGCCACCCGCAGCACGCCGGGCGCGAGTGAGGCGCCGGGGTCGAGCGGCCCCGCGGGAGCGGACGGTGTCATGGCGCAGGCTCCTGCCGTGGGCGCGTAGCTGGTGGTGATCGCGGGATGGTGTGCGGGAGCACCGTGACGGCTGGTGCCGGTCGGCTGCGCCGGAGCCCAACCCTGGGTGCTGGCGCGGTTCCGCGGAACACCAAGATCATCCGACTGGGGTTCGGGCTGAGGCATCGTCGTGCTCTGCCGGTCACGCGTGGTGTGAAGACTGGCCGGAGGCAGCCGCGGCCGGGGTGGTGGTCAGCGGATGCAGGAGGTCGTGNCCAAGGAGACACGCCTCCTATCCGGTCTGACCGCGCAGCACGGCGACGAGTGCCGCCAGCAGCAGGACGGTGACGGCCAGGGCCGCGATCACCGCCGGGCGTCGGTGATGACCGGGGGGCGAGGCCGCGGGGTCCGTCGCGGGCCGGCGCAGGGGCCCGGCCGGCGCACTGCCCGCGAACCCGCGGGCCGCGGATCCAGGGGTGGGACGACCGACGACCACGGGGAGGTAGGACGCCGGCGGCGGCGCTGGTGGCGGCGGCGCTGGTGGCGGCGGCGCTGGTGGCGGTGGCAGCGGCGCTGGTGGCGGTGGATGAGGAGAAGGAGGAGGCGGAGGGGGCGGCGTGGTGGCGGGCCGGCGGGGAGCGGTCGGTCGCGGGAGCGTGCCGGCGGCGGCGCGGTGGGGGGTGGCCGGTTCGAGGAGCTGGGCGGCGATCCGGGCCGCGCCGAGCGCCACCAGGTGCTTGGGGTGCGCGTTGACGACGGTCGGGCGTCCCAGGGCCGACTCGACCGTGCGGGCCACCGCGGGGATGCGGGAGGAACCGCCGGCCAGCAGGACCGCCGACAGATCCGCCGGCTCGACCCCGGCGGAGCTCAGGGTGCGGTGCAGCGCGTCCACGGTGGAGTGGATCGCCGGGCGGACCATGTCCTCGAACCGCGCGCGGGTGAGCCGCACCTCGGCGCGGGCGGTCGGCAGGAACACCGGGATCACGGTCTCCTCGTCGAAGGAAAGCGCCTCCTTGGCAAGCACGCACTCCTGCCGCAGCCGGGCCAGCGCGACGGCACCGGCGTGGTCCTGCGGATCGATGTCGCTGACGGCCCCGCCCAGCTCCCGGTCGACGTGATGCACGACGGCCTCGTCGAAGTCGAGGCCGCCGAGCCACTCCACGCCCTCGGGCAGGCCCAGGATCTCCATTCCGCCCGCGCGGAACCGCAGGACGGCCGTGTCGAACGTGCCCCCGCCCAGGTCGTAGACGGCGATGATCGCTCCCGGTGGGAGCGGGCGGACGGCGGTGTAGTGGGTGGCGGCGGCCACCGGCTCGGTCACCATCCGCACGTCGCCGACCCCCGCCAGCCGCGCCACCTCGTCGAACTGCTTCATCCGGTAGGGGCCCCACACGGCCGGCCGGCTCAGGACGATGGTCTCCGGCGGCGCCCCCTGCAGGTCGGTGACCGCGCGCACGGTGTCGCCGAGCGAGGCGGCCAGCAGCGCCGCCGGGGAGAACGGGGCGTCGCCCAGCATCAGGGGAGTGGGATCGCCGAGCCGGCGCTTGTACCCCAGGGCCGCGTGGGCGGGCGCCAGCGCCGCCCGGCGCACGGCCGCCTCGCCGGTCAGCAGGCGGCCGTCCGGGCCGGCGTGGACCACGGCGGGGGTGGCGACGCTGCGGCTGCCCAGGCTCACCATCTCGGTGTGGCCCCAGCGGCCGAGACCCGCGGAGACGGGATGACCGACGGCCACCGCGGTGAAGGTGGTCCCGAGATCGACTCCGAGTCCGTACCTCACCCTGCCCGACTCCCGCGACGTTCGGTCCGCATGACTCCTCCACCCGGTGCCCCGTCAGAGTAGAAGGCCGGCGACCCTACGTGGCCGGAGTTGTCCTGTTTTTCACCAAGACGACGCCGGGACGACCGGACGGCGCGCGGAGGCGCGGCTACCGACGGTGATCCATACGGTCCTGCTGCGCCGCGTCGAAGGACCGCCGGGCCTGCTCGACCCGGTCGACGTTGGCCTGCGACCAGCCGGCAAGCGCGGCGAACAGCGGGGCGAGGCTGACGCCGAGTTCGCTGATCTCGTACTCCACCCGCGGGGGCACCTCCTGGTGGTAGGTGCGCACCACCAGCCCGTCGCGTTCGAGCTGGCGCAGCCGCTGCGTGAGCACCTTGGGCGTGATGGTGCCGATCCGCCGCTCCAGCTCCACGAACCGCTGCCGGCCGAAGGTGTGCAGCGTCCAGAGGATGGGAGTGGTCCAGCGGCTGAAGACGATGTCGACCACCGGCGAGACGGGGCATGCCTGCTGCGGGTGCAGNGCGGTCGCCGGCGCGGCCGGGGACGGCCGGGTCTGGGGCGGGTCGAGCACGGTCACCTCCGGGATAGTGGCTTTCTTCTAGGTTCCTAATGTAGCCGGAATGCTAGCTTCGCGATGCATTCGACCAACGCTGTCGAACTGGCTCGTGCCGGGGGCCCCGAACCTCCGGTCCGCCGTTGTGCGCCGTTGCGCGCCGCCGAAGCAGGAGCACTTTCATGTCCATNCCGGAATCCGTGCGGGGCACGGTCGTCCGCTCTTCTCCGCCGACCGGGTCCGGCCGCCGGCCCGGNCTCATCCTCGCCTTTCTCAGCATTGCCGGCTTCATGACTTTCCTCGACGTCTCCATCGTGAACGTCGCCCTGCCGACCATCGAGGACAAGCTCGACATCTCCGCGACACGTCTACCGTACGTGGTGACGACCTACGGCATGGTGCTCGGTGGATTCCTGCTGCTGTGCGGACGCCTCGCGGACACCTACGGCCGCCGCCTGATGTTGCAGACCGGGCTGACGCTGTTCGCGCTGTCCTCCCTGCTGGGTGNGTTCGCCCAGGAGGCGGTCCAGCTCATCGTCGCGCGCGGGCTGCAGGGCCTGGGTGCGGCGTTCCTCGCCACCTCGGCGCTGAGCCTGTTGACCAGCAGTTTCCCCGAGGGGCCCGCACGCACCAGGGCGCTCGGCGTGTGGGGTTCGCTCAGCGGCGTGGCGTCCGTGGCGGGCGTGACCCTCGGCGGCCTGCTGACCGACGGCCCCGGCTGGCGCTGGATCTTCTTCATCAACGTGCCGATCGGCCTGCTCGGCGCGCTGCTCGCGCCAGGCGTGGTGAACGAGAGCCGGGCCGACCGGCGAAGCTCCTCGTTCGACCTCGCCGGCGCGGTCACCCTGACCGCCGGCCTGGTCCTGCTGATCTTCTCTCTCGGGCAGACCGTCGACGACTCCGATCCGCCCGTCGGGCTCATCGCGGCGGGATTCACCGTCTCCGCGCTGCTGCTCGGGGCGTTCCTGCTGATCGAGCGACGCGCCCGCGATCCACTGATCACGCTGGGAATTCNCCGTCGGCCGTCGTTGCGCGCGGCGAACCTCGCCGCGGTGCTCCTGTTCGGCAACGTGGTGACGCTGTTCTTCTTCGCCAGCCTCTTCATGCAGCAGGTTCTCGACTATTCGCCGCTGCGGACCGGGCTGGCATACGTGCCGCTCGCGGTCATCGTGGCGGTCGGCGCGGGAATCGCCGCACAGCTCGTCACCAGGGTGCCCGTCGGACTGGTCCTCATGATCGGGCTGCTGCTCACCGTCGGGGGCATGCTGCTGCTGTTCCGAGCGCCCGTCGACGCCTCCTACCCGGTCGACCTGCTGCCCGCCTTCCTCGGTACCGGTCTGGGGCTCGGCCTGTCCTTCGTGCCGATCCAGGTCGTGGCGTTCACCGGCGTCCGCGAACACGAGTCGGGTCTCGCCGCCGGCCTGATCAACACCAGCCAGGAGGTGGGCGGCGCGATCGGCCTGGCGGTCGCCGCCACCTATGCCTTCCGTGACCTCGCCGAGCGGACGGACCGGGCGCACGGCGTGCCCGCGCTGGTGCACCAGGCGCGGGCCGACGTCTTCCACGACGCCTTCCTCGCCGGGGCGTTCTTCGCCGCCGCCGCCCTTCTCGTCACGCTGGTGCTCCTGCCCCGCACCCGCCCCGATCGAACGGGTGTTTGATAGTCTGGGTCGGTGGAGGTCGCCCCGTTCCAGGCGTCGCTGCTCGATGCGGCGGCGTCGGTCGAGGTCGGTCCGCTCGCGGGGGCCGTGCGCCGGCGTGTGCTGTCCGCGGGCGCGTGGGTGGATCTGCGGCCGCGCTGGGTTGAGGGGGCGGATGCCCTGTTCGAGCGGCTGCGCGACGGGGTCCCCTGGCGGGCCGAGCGGCGTTCCATGTACGAGCGGGTGGTCGACGTCCCGCGGCTGCTGGCCTTCTACGGCGGCGGCGAGGCNCTGCCCGACCCGGCGCTGGCCGCGGCGCGCGACGCGCTCGACGAGCGCTATGCGGCCGAGCTGGGGGAGCGGTTCGTCACCGCGGGCCTGTGCCTGTATCGCGACGGCCGGGACAGCGTCGCCTGGCACGGCGACCGGATCGGGCGCGGTGGCCGGCAGGACACGATGGTGGCGATCGTCGTGCTGGGCTGCCCCCGGCCGCTGCTGCTGCGCCCGCGTGGCGGCGGCCCGGCGCTGCGCTTCGAACTCGGCCACGGCGACCTGATCGTCATGGGCGGAAGCTGCCAGCGCACCTGGGACCACGCGGTGCCCAAGTCGGCCCGCCCGGTGGGTCCCCGGATCAGCGTCCAGTTCCGCCCGCGNGACGTGCGCTGAGGTCCCCACCGCCCGCGGCAGGCGCACACCGGCGGATCGGTTTGTTGACAGATCGGTCCAGTGCGCGACGGGAGTGACCGGGCCGACCTGGGTACCGCCTTCGCAGCGGAGCGGTCGCGGGGCCGCACGCAGGCGAAAGGCGGTGGCGGCCATGGTCGATCAGGGCGGATCCGGACGTGTGGGTCTGGCGGACACACCCCCGCCCCACACCGGCGTGGGCGATGGCGCCCACGCCGGTCCCGCCCCGGACGCCGGTCCCGGTCCCGACGCCGGCCTCGACGCGGACAGGCGATCGGGGCGGCCGGGTCCGGCGAGTCAGGCGGCGGCCGGTGGCGACGAGGCGGCGGGCCACCCCCGCGGCGGCGCGGCGCGAACCCGGGCGTTCCGCGGCGGCGTGCTGACCGAGGAGAACTTCCCCCTTTCCGACGTCGATCGCTTCCGCGGGCAGGACGACGTGGTGGTCTGGCTGGACCTGTGCGCCCCGGACGCCGAGCAGCTCCACCTCGTCGCCGACGAGCTGCGCCTGGACCCGCACGCCGTCGAGGACGCGCTGTCGGCCGGCGAGCGGGCGAAGCTGGACCGCTACCCGACCCACCTGTTCCTCAACACCTACGCCGTGCGCCTCGACGTGGCCTCCGGGGAGTTGGTCAGCCAGGAGATCTCCGCGTTCATCGCCGGGCGGACGCTGGTCACCGTGCGTGGCGACGACACGTTCGACCTCGACGAGGTGCTGCGCCGGGTGCACGGTGCCGACCTGGCCGCGCACGGCGTCGCCTACCTCGTCCACGGCATCATCGACGTCGTCGTCGACGGCTACTTCACCGCCGTGCAGGCGCTGGACGGCGCCCTGGAGGACCTCGAGGACATGCTCTTCGACGAGGACGTGCCGGAGGGGACCGTGCACCGGCGCAGCTTCGAGCTGCGCAAGAGCCTGGTCCAGCTCCGCCGGGAGATCCTGCCCATGCGTGAGGCGGTGAACAGCCTCATGCGCCGCGACACCGGGCTCGTCACCGACGGGCTGGTCTCCGCCTACCAGGACGTCTACGACCACGTGCTGCGTGCGACGGAGTGGACCGACAGCCTGCGTGACATGATCAATTCGATCCTGGACACCAACCTGACGATCCAGAGCAACCGGCTGAACCTCGTGATGAAGAAGATGACGGGCTGGGCGGCGATCATCGCCGTGCCGACCCTCATCACCGGCTTCTTCGGCCAGAACGTCCCCTACCCGGGCAGCGGCGAGAGCTGGGGATTCTCCGTCGACCTGTTCGTTCTCGTGCTGTCCGCGGCGATCCTCTACGTCGTGTTCCGCCGCAAGGGCTGGCTGTGAGCGCTCGCCACGCTCCGTGGGTGCTGCGGCGAACCGGAGCCCGGCCACGTCCGGCCGGTCATCGTCGCCGCGGCGATGGCCCGGGCTCGCCGAGCCCGACGTTTCCGCAGGCAAAGCAAACTTTGCGCAGCCATCTGTCTGAATACGGATTTCTCCGGTCGGTGGAAGGGCGGAGTACAGCCATTGTCGGAGTTCTGGAGGGCCGCGTAGCGCGGTGACCGACCGCCTGGGAGCGGCTCTCTTCCGTCGCTTCAGGGGTGGCGATGTGGGGGCATTCCCTGGTGTCTGGCCGGGTACAATCCCGCGCATGGATCAGATGCCACCTGCTCGGCAGTCCCCACCGGGTTGCCTCGTTTCTCCGGCGCCGTCGTCTGCCGGCTAGCCGGGGATGAGNGACCTCCCGCGCCGGACGCGAGTGGACAAAGGGTCCATTCGACTCAATCGGCGTGACCTGTTCGCGCTGGAGTGGATCTACGATATGGCGGCCATCTTCGAATCGGACATCCCGCATCTACTGGATCCGAACAAGCCGATTACGAGGAACGCCGTGCGGGCGATCGTTCGCCGGTGGGAGAGCGCGGGCATCGTCCCGGCGGAGCATGCCCTCACCTACCAGGGTCGACTGGTGCAGCTCACGCCGGCCGGGACCCGCCTGGTCATCCGGGCCGATCTCGACACCGGGCCGGCCGCTGACCACGCCGCCATGGGAGTCATCCACCAGGCCCTCGTGGCGCGGGCCCGGCTGCGGATCGAGGTGCGTGGCGTGGCGGGCGCGCGCGTGCTCGGCTGGGTGAGCGCCCGCCGGTGGCAGGTGGAGAACGTGGCGATGGTGCGGGCCGCCGGGCCTGATCCCGATGGTCTGGTCTGCCTGGATGACGGCACGGTCGGGGTGGTTCAGGTCTGTCACACGGTCGTGGAGGTCCAGCGGATCCAGCCCTTCCTGGCTGAGCTCGCGCTCCGATATCCTGTGGTCCTGGTGGTGATTCCGGAGGATCTTCTGCCGAGGACCGAGGGCGTTCTCTCCCNTGAACGTCGCGATCGGCGAGGTCGCGCCGGCGACAGCCTGCAGATCGTCGCCATCTGACTCCCGGAGCCCTCGGCCGGGCCGGCCGAGGCTCGCTTCCTCCCGCACTCACTGCCGCACTCGCTCTCGCACTCCCGGGGTCGTGACCGCGTCGGTTTCGCGCGGCCGGGCCACGCTCGACCGCGGAGGCGGGACCGGCGGGACCGGCGGGCGCGCGCACCGTGGCCGGATCCGACGTTCGACCGGACCGTCCTTCTTGGGTGAGAGTCCAATTCTGGGTGGATACGTTCTTGCTGGGCGGACCCCGGCAGGGCGGTGACCAGGCAATCTACAGACACTGTCCCAGCCGTGTGTCTCATTCAATGAATTGCCTCTCGTGCAGCGCTTCCCGGTGCCCCGAGGGGCGGGTGGGGAAGCTCATTCCAAGGCGCTGGTTCAGGTATAGTCACGGCTATGAACCGGAAATCACAACCGTCTTGCAAGCCCCCTCCTGGCGGGGTCGACTTTCTGCCCCCATCGCCGCCTCCACCGCCGCTCGCCGGCTAACCGCATATGGCCGACATCCAGCGTCGGACCAGGGCGGACAANGGGTCCATCCGGCTCAACCGGCGTGACCTGTTCGCGCTGGAGTGGATCTACGATATGGTGGCCATCTTCGAATCGGACATCCCGCATCTCCTGGATCCGCAGCGACTAATCACAAGGAACGCCGTGCGGGCGGTCGTGCGGCGGTGGGAAAGCGCGGNCATCGTCCACGCGGAGCACGCGCTCACCTATCAGGGACGACTCGTCCACCTCACGCCGACCGGGGTGCACCTGGTCATCCGGGNCGATCTGGACACCGTGCCCATCGCCGTCTCCCATCCCATGGNCGTCATCCACCAGGCACTGGTGGCCAGGGCCCGGCTGCGGATCGAGGAGGAGGGCGTGGTGGGCACGCAGGTGCGCGGCTGGGTGAGCGCTCGTCAGTGGCACGTGGAGAACATGGACGCGGTCAGGCCCGGCGTGCCCGTCCCCGACGGGCTGGTCCTGTTGGACGGCGGCGTGGTCGGCGTGGTCCAGCTCGGTCACACGGTGGTCGAGATCCAGCGGCTCCAGCCCTTCCTGGTCAAGCTTGAACTCCAGTATCCGATGGTTCTGCTGGTGATACCGCAGGATCTTCTGGCAAGGGCGGAGCAACTGCTCTTCAGTGAGCGGACGGTTCGTCGGGAGGGTGCCGGAGACGCCCTGCGAATCGTAACCATCTAGGCCGCGATGTCCGCAGTCCGCCCACTCCGAGGGGGAATGGCGACGATTCATGCCGACGGCGGCCGGGTGCGCTACCGCCTCCTACGGCCAACCAGCGCCCGGTTAAAGTCTGGTCAGCGAGATGTTATCGCTGCTCCGAATTCTCTCGATCTCCCGGAAACGGACCCGGCTCCAGGGTCCGGGGTCGTGTCGCTGCCGGCCGTCTGATCGTCCCGATGGGATAGTGCCGACCCGGAGGGCGGGTCGGGAAAGCGCGGGGGATCGCTGAACGCGACGCCGTCCACGCATCGACGGTTACGTCNCCGACAGGCTTGAAGGGAACCCGGGTGGAAAATCGACGCGCGTTCGTACAGGCAGGCCTCCTGTCAGCTCTGACGCCCGCCCTGCCGGTCAGCCGGATCCGGAACAGCTTTCCTTCGAGGCTGCGGTCCGGCGCGGTCCTCGACGGAGTCGCCGGCCGCGGCGGCGGGCCCGCGACGCTCCCCGCGCAGCCGTCCGCACGGGAGCGGACCGGCCCACAGGCGCTGGCCGCCACAGCCATCCCCGACCCCACCGGTGTGGGACCCGGCCAGGTGGTCTGCGGGAACGTCGACGGCCTGGTGGCGGGCTTCTGGCAGCGCTCGGCGTTCGAGGTCGGCGGCTTCGTCTGGCGGGCCGGCGTGCTGCGGGTGCTGCCGCAGAGCAGCCGCCCCACCGCGATCAACGAGTCGGGCGTCGTCGTCGNCGATCTCGTCAGCCACTACACCCGGNAGGCGTTCCGCTGGGCCCACGGCCGTCACCAGCCGCTGGGCTACCTCGGCGGGACCGACGAGCTGGGCGGCCGGTGGAGCCAGGCCGCGGGCGTCGACGCCCGCGGGCGGATCGTGGGTACCTCCAGCGTCGCGGGCGGCGACCGGCACGCCTACCTCTGGGCGGACAATGTCATGACCGACCTGGGGACGCTCGGCGGGCCGTCGAGCGAGGGCGTGGCCGTCAACGACCATGGGCAGGTCTGCGGAACCAGTGCGACGGCGACCGGTCAAAACCATGCCTTCGTCTGGTCGGACGGGCGCATCCACGACGTCGGCACCCTCGGCGGAGGTTGGAGCCGGGCGGTGGGGCTGAACGCCCGCGGCCAGGTGGCGGGGACGAGTGAGACTGTCGGCGGGGGCAGTCGGGCATTTCTGTGGGAGCGCGGGGTGCTGCGTGATCTGGGCGTTCTTTCCGGCGACCAGCAGAGTGAGGCGGTCGGCATCAACGANAACGGCGAAATCCTGGTGCGCAGCATCGGAACGGAGATCAACGCGTTCGTCTGGAGCCGGGGCCGGCGCACTCGGATCACGGGTTTCGGACTGCGCGTCGATCCGGGTGNCATCAGTGCGCGGGGATATGTCTGCGCGACCGCGCTCAACACCGCCGGCAACGACCACGCCATCCGCTGGTACCAGGGAACCACCACCGATCTCGGCACGCTCGGCGGCGACTACAGTTTCGCCGCGGCGATCACCGGGGCTCAGACGGTGGTGGGAAGCTCGGCGGTCGCCGGGGCCTTCGTGCCCCAGGCCGTGATCTGGACGCTGTGATGTCCCGTGGTCGGCGATGGCNCGGTCACTCGGCCGCGCAAGGGCGCCCGGCCGGCCGGTCCGGGGGCGACGGACCCCGACCGTGTCGTCCGCCGCGGCGCGCGCAACGGACCGTGGCGCGGTGCCGCTGGAGCAGGCGGCGATCGACGTAGACCCCGTGGCGGGGTCGCGGTCAGGGATGGCTCCGATAGCTCCGGTGGCTCCGGTGGCTCAGGCGGCGTAGGGGGCGGTGGCGCGGGCGTGGCGCAGGGCCCGGCCCCACCAGCCGAGCCGGTCGAGCAGACGGGTGGCGGCGGCGTACGCCGGCGAGCCCGCCCCGCCCGCCGGGCCGTCCGCGGTGAAGTCGTCGGCGTTCGGGCCGTGGAAGCTGACGCCGTCGCGGACGGTGACGGCGTGCTGCTCGGCGAAGACGGCCCGCAGGTGTTCGACGGCCCGCAGGCCGCCACTCACCCCGCCGTAGGAGACGAACCCGACCGGCTTGGCGAACCACTCCTCGCGGTAGGTGTCGATGACGGTCTTCAGCGCCGCGGGGTAGCTGTGGTTGTACTCGGGGGTGACGACGACGAACCCGTCCGCGGCGGCGAGGCGCTGCCCGAGCTCGCGGACGAGCCGCTCGGGCGGCGAACCGGGGGCGGCGGCCATGTCGGCGGGCAACGGGAAGGCGGCCAGGTCGAGGACGTCGAGGTGGATGTCGTCACGGTCACGGGCGTGGCCGGCGAACCAGCCGGCGACCGCCGGCCCCAGCCGTCCCGCCCGCACGCTGCCGACGATCACGGCGAGCGCGAGCGGCCGGGCGGCGTCGTCGGTGGGTGCCGGGGCGGTGGTCGACGTGGTGGTGGGAGCCGGGGCGGTTGCTGTTGGGGCGGCTGACGTCGGGGCGGCCGACGTCGGGGCGATCGGCGGCGTCGAGGGTGGCATCGGGTGGGTCTCCTCCGGGCGTCGCGTCGGGTGCCGCGGTGGTCATCCGATCACGTGTACCTAGCCTGGATGCTGAACCCGACTTCATGTCAAGGCGCCGATCCGCGCGATCCCCGCGATCCGCGCGATCCCCGCGGTCCGCCCGGGGTGGTCACGGGTGCAGCGTGGCGAGGCAGATCCGCACGAGGTGGCGGGTGTCGGGATCGTGTTCTCCGGTGCCGCTGTGCAGGACGGCCAGGTTGTCCCACAGCACGATCGTCCCCGGCGTCCAGTGCAGGCGGATCTGGTGTTCCGGGCGCNGGTACGCGGCGCGCAGCTCGGCCACCAGCGCGTCACTGTCGTCCGGGCTCATCCCGAGGATCAGCGGGCTGTCCCAGTCCGGCAGGTTGATGTAGAGGTAGTGCTCGCCGGTGTGCGGGTGCCGGCGGACCAGCCGGTGCGCGACGACGGGGCGTTCGTCGTCGGGGCCGCGCACCACCCCGCGGCCGTGGGTGACGTACCGGCCGGTCGCCAGCGCGCGCAGCTCGGGGGTCAGCGCCTGGTAGGCGGCCACGCCGCTGGCCCACAGGGTGTCGTTGCCCTCGGCCGGCACGCGCACGGCCCGCAGGACCGTGGCCACCGGCGGTGCGGGCAGGCTGCTGGCGTCGAAGTGCCAGCCGACGCTGCCGCCGTGGACCTCGTGAACGCCGGGGCGGGCCGGCTCCGGGTCGACGACGCTGGTGAACACCAGGATCTGGCCGAACGCCTCGGCGAACGCGACGTGACCGGCGGTGTCCAGCGCCTGATCCCGGAAGACCAACACCCCGTGTTCAAAGAGAAGTGTACGGAGNAGTGCGCGCCGTTCCGGGGTCAGATCCGTTCGGAGGTCGATTCCGCCGACTTCCGCGCCGAACCTCGGTGACAGGGGGAGGATGGTGAGGTNGGCGACCGTCGACGAATTCTGTGAGGTCATTGCATCCGTCCGCGGGAGTGGGGCGTGGATGGAGGGATGGGCGCCGGTCGGCCGCCGCAGGGCAGGGCGGGGTCCGGGGTGTGCCAGATTCGGGATGGNCTGGATCCGATGGTGTCCGTGTCCGTGTCCGTGTTCGTGTCCGCGGCAGGTGGTGGGCCGTGGCCGGTGTTGGGTCGGACCTGGTGAGGGTCGGCGCCGAGCGCCGGCCGAGCGCCGAGCGCAGGCCGATGATCCGGCAGAACGGCCGCAGCAGCCGGGGTCACCGCAGCAGCCGGGGTGGCCGGGTCGCCGAGGTCGCCGGCGCCGAGGCGGCACGTTCGTCGCCGCTCACGGGCTCGCCGGTCCGTACGCGGTATCTGGACCGGATCCGCGTGCCCCGCCCGGGCGGGCGTTTCCGCCGCGAGAGGGATGAGGGAAGCAAACCATATCCGTCCGGAGGCCGGGGATCGATTCTCCGTTACGGCTTGGTAAACAGCGTCGTGTGGTCGTCTCGGGTATTCCGCGGGCAGGCGTGGTGACCTTCGTCGCCCCGCTGCGCGGCGGGGCGACGGCGGCGGAGGATCGGGGGCCGGGGACGNCGTTCGCCCAATCGGAAGTACCTCTCCGGCGCTGCGCCGCACTGGTGGGCGGTGCTGGCGGATCGGCTGGCGGTGACGACTGCCGTGGGTAAAATCTGGGCCTGCCCGCGGCACGCTGTCCGCCGTCCGCGTCGCGTTCGCCGAGCACGGCCCGCGGGACGTCGCCGGCCTCGCGTCGCGGGTCCGTTCGACCCGCCGGTGACGAGCGTCGCCGGTCGGGCGGGCACGGGCGCCGCGGGCGGGGATCGATCGCCGGGGGACGTGCCACCCGTCGGTGGCCGGAGGGGGGAGCGATGATCGGGCGAGGCCGGTTGCTGCTGTCGGCGGGGGCCGCGGGCAGCGGCGCGTTCGTGGGGGCGGGCGTCGGGGTGTGGCGTCTGGCGCTGTACCAGGGCGGCGCGGCCGACGGCCGGGTGCGGCCGCTGACCACCCCCGCGCCGCCGGTGCGCGAGTACTACGGCAACCCCACGCATCCGCCGTTCACCCTCGGGATCCTCGGCGACTCCAGCGCCCAGGGCACCGGCGTGCACGACTACGACGACACCCTCGGCGGCTGGCTGGCCCGCGCCCTCGGTGACGGCGTCGGTGACGGGGGCGGCCGGCACGTGCGCGTCGTCAGCGCCGCCCGCGACGGCGCCCGGGCCGAGCATCTCGCCGCCCAGGTCGCCCGGGTCGCCCCCGCGGCGCCCGACCTGGCCGTCATCTCGATCGGCGTCAACGACATCCGCAACCGGACCTCCCCGGCGGCCGCCGCCCGCCACCTCGCCGGCGCCGTCACCGACCTGCGCCGCGGCGGTGCCCGGGTGATCGTGGGCACCACGCCCGACCTGAGCGTCATCTCCGCCGTCCGCTCGCCGCTGCGCGAGGTCCTCTGGCTGTTGGGCCTGCTGCTCGAACGGGCGCAGACGCCGGCGGTCGCCGCGGCCGGCGGCACGCCGGTGACCCTGCGGACCGCCGTGTCACGGCGCTTCGGCGCGGACCCGACCCTGTTCGCCCCCGACGGCCTGCACGCCTCCGCGCGGGGCAACGCCCTCATCGGCTCCCACCTGCTCGCCGCCTACCGGGCGGCGAGCACACCGCCGTCGCGGGACCGGACGCGGCCTGGACGGGTGGGGCCTGTCCACTCGCGGCCGTAGGAGATCTCCGCGGGCCCAGACCGTGCAGAACGCACCGCGACCGGGGCCGCCCGCGTGCGAACGGCTAGGCGTCGATCGCGGTGAGCAGGGTGGGCAGGGAGGCGTCGAGCTCGCGCGACCAGTAGGGCCAGGTGTGCACGCCGGGGCTGTAGAAGTGCGTCGTGAGCAGCGGATCGCCGCTCGCCCCGGGGTGCGCGGCGACGTAGGCGTCGGCGAGGTGCTGGGCGACCGCCTGGCTCTGGGTGTTCGTGGTCGTCTCCAGGTTGACCAGGCCGGGGTCGTCGTCGTCCGGGCCCGGGGTGCCGTCCCCGGAGGAGATGTAGACCGGGATGGACGCCAGGTTGTCGACCAGGTAGTACGGGTCGTGCTGCTGCCAGGTCGCCGCCCCGGACGTGGTCGTCGGGTCGCCCCACAGGGCGTTGATGTCCTTCCCGGATCCCGCCAGGAGCATCTGGAAGCCCTGAGGGTCGCCGAAGGGGTGGGCGACGCCGCTGTAGGCGGCCACGGCCTTGAAGTCGCCGGGGTGGCGGCCCGCGTAGGACAGCGCGCCGAATCCGCCCATCGACAGGCCGGCGATCGCCCGGTCGGAGCCGGCCCGGTAGTTGCGTTCGAGGAGCTGGCGCAGCTCGACGGTGTGGAAGGTCTCCCAGCGGGCCGGGTCGCCGACCCAGTCGCTGTACCACCCGGCGCTGCCGCCGTCGGGCATGGCGACGATCACGTTGCGGCCGGCGGTCCGGCTCTCGACGTCGGTGTTCTCCGACCAGTCGGTGTGGTCGGAGGCCATGTCGCTGCTGCTCGCCCCGCCGTGCAGCAGGTACAGCACCGGCCAGGTCCGGTCGGGCTGGGTGTCGTAGGAGGTCGGCAGCAGCAGGCGCACGNACTCGTCGGCGTTCATGGCCGTCGAGTGGATCGTGACGTCGACCAGGCGCGCGTCGCCGGCCACGGGGGAGGTGACACAGGTGATCGACGATCCNTCGTCGCTGCTGGTCCCCGTCGCCGGGCACGTCGCCGCCCGTGNCGGGGCGCCCCCGACCGTCAGGCCGACCAGCGTGCTCACCGCGATCATCGAGGGCAGCAGGATCCGCCGTCTCCACATCCGCGTTCTCATGGGCGAGACACTAGGGAATCGTCCGTTTACGCACAATTTTTGTGGGTATGCGCCGAGTAAGGCCAGGTCCAGGATGCGTGACCCGGCGGCGTCCGGCGTGGGGCGGAGCGACCAGCGTGTGATGGAGCGGGCCTGCGCCCGTCCGGGCGTGCCACCCGGCCACCCGGCCACCCGGCCAGCCGGTAAGCCGGCTCAGACGGGAAGTGCCAGGACGATCAGGTTGTCGCGGTAGCTGTGTGTGGTCGTGTTGAACGCGCCGCCGCAGGTGATGAGGGCCAGGCGGGGCGGGCCGTCCGTCCGGAAGACACCCGTGTCCGCCAACCTGGTCTTCACGACGTGCCGGNGGGTCACCACCCGGTAGTCGTGCTTCGTGCCGTCGGCGCTGGTGATCTCGACCAGGGCCCCTGTCTCGACCCGGCTGAGCGGGTAGAGGGCGCCGGGGCGGCCGTTGTAGTCCACGTGCCCGGCGAGCACGACCGTCCCCGAGGACGCGCCTGGGGCCGCGCCTCCCGCCCACCATCCCAGTATCGCCGGGTCGACCGGCACGTTGAGCGCGCGCGTGGTCGCGTTGACGGAGGCCACCGTCACCGGCGCCGAGATGCCCAGGCTCGCCGCGGCGACGGCCGTCGGCCGGCGTTGTTGGACCGTCTGGGCATCGGTGAACGGCGACGGCGCCGCGGTCCCCGCCGCGGCGCCCGTTCGGGTGGAACTCGCGAACGCCGCCGCCCCCGGGGAGGCGGCCGGCGTCGCACCCGCGGCGAGCGAACCGACGTCGGCGGGGGGTCTCGACGCCACCCATCCGGCCATGCCACTGCCGCCGACGACGCCGGCGACCGTCGCCGTGACCACCAGCAGGCGGCGGCCACGGCGACGTCGACGGGTCCGCGCCAGCCGGGTGCCCGGCGACCTGGGCCGATCCGGCCCGCCCGGCACCGGCTCCTGGCCCGCGGCCGGCGCGGCCGGTCCGTCCGTGGCGTCCTCGGACGGCGGACCGGCGGTCGCCGTTCGTCGGCGATGTTCGATCATCCCTGTCGGCGGGCCAGCCACGCTCGGCGGCGCTGCCACCCGAACAGGACCCCGGCCGACCCGACCGCGAGGCCGAGCGCGCCGATGGCCAGCACGGGCGGGTGATCGTCATCCGCGGCCAGCCCGCTGTTGCCGGCGTTGACCGACGTGGGCGAGTTCGCGGCCTGGTGGGACAGCCAGCTGTAGGAGCCGGGGCCACCGACGATGTACAGGTTGGTGGTCGACCCGGNCTTGGTCGGCACCGTCTGGGCCGGCACCAGCGGCTTGCCCGTGGTGTCGGTCACCGTGACCGTGTGCGACCCCCCCGACCCTGGCGTGCCCCCGCCTGGCGTGCCGCCACCCGGCGTACCTCCACCGGGCGTCCCCCCGCCTGGGGTGCCCCCGCCGGGAACGCCACCGCCCGGGGTTCCGCCGCCGGGAACGCCGCCACCTGGGGTGCCTCCACCGGGAACGCCGCCNCCGGGAACGCCACCGCCTGGGGTGCCTCCACCGGGAACGCCGCCACCGGGAACGCCACCGCCTGGCGTGCCGCCGCCGGGAACGCCGCCGACACCGGGCACGCAGGGGATGCCGTTGGGCTTGTCGGTGACCGGCTTGTCGGTGACGCAGGGCACGCCGCCGACTCCGGGCACGCCGCCGACTCCGGGCACGCCGCCGGCTCCGGGCACGCCCCCGGCTCCGGGCACGCCCCCGGCTCCGGGCACGCCGCCGACGCAGGGGAGGTCGTCCTTCGTCTTGTCGGTGGTGACGCAGGGCACGTCCACGCCTCCGACACCCGGAGTGCCGACACCCGGTACGCCGACGACGGGCGGACCGACGTAGACGCAGGGCAGGCCGTCCTTGGTCTTGCCGGTGATGAGGCAGGTGACGCCGTTGACGGCGACCTCGGGCGAGACGGGAGGGAAGAGGTGGACGACCTGACCGGCGCTCGGTACGTCGCCGACGTACTTGCCGTCGATCTTGATCTGGCCGCTCGTCAGCGCCGCGACGTCGCGGACGACGATCGCCGACGTGTTGGCCGGCCAGTTCTTGCTGGTGCTGTCGTCGTAGACCCGCGCAAGGGGCTTGCCCGCCGCGTCGAGACCCACGGCGACCGAGAGCCGGGTGCCCGGGCGGACGGCGACGTCGGTCGCGACCGGCGTCGCCGCGCTCGCCGCCTGACCGACAGGCCGGATCTCGACGCGATGGTCCCCGGCGACCAGCGGCGTCGGCGCCGCCACCTGTTTGGCCACGAGGTCCTTGATGAGGGTCTGCCCGTCCATGGTGACGTCCGCCTTCATATCCGGNAGCCCCTGAACCAGCGTCACCAGTCCGGCATCCTTGTTCGGCGTTGGGGTCGCTGACGCCACGCCGGGCAGACCCAACGTCAGACATCCCGTCGCCGCCACGGCGCCGATCGTTCGAGCGCCCGCTCTCAGATGAGAGCGTGTGATCCATTGCATTACTTTGAGCTCCCGGCAACGTCATCCAGAAATCTGGGCATTTGCACCTTACCGCGGTGGGNTCGGGACGAAGATTGGGCTCCCCGCCTGCTTCGACTCGAGAAGATGCACACGCGTGCAGACGGCGTCGCTCGGAGTGCGGGACGGGGTCGACGGCACGTACTTCGTCCGCCGTCCGAGGCAAAACACCAGTTCAGAGAGGGTAAGGCGAGATCGCCGACGAACGGGGTACCCCGCGGTGGGGAGCGATACGAAGGACGTCCGGGGCGACCCTCGGGCAGAACTGCGATCGAAGTCGCGCCCTTGGTGGCGCAACCTTCGTCAGCGTGAAGGCGTGTCAAGGGCCGTCCGCACGGGTCGAACGGAGCCCTTTCGGGCTTCAATCAACGAGTTTCTCGGATTTCGGCCCGTCACGGTGCGCGGTGCGCAGGTTGTTGGTCCGCCATGGACCTAGGGGTGAAGATTGAAAGTGGCTACCGGAAAGAGCTCACGGAAAGGGTGTAGCCCGTTTGCGCCACCCTCCGCCGGCCAGGGAAAAGGGGATGGCAGGTGAGGACGGCTGCCGGNGCTTCCGACGGTGGTGCCCGGCCGGGCCTGCCGAGGGCCCCCGAACGGGTGGGTCGCCCTGCGTGGGGCAGAAGGACCCGCCGGCCGGTCAACCTCCGTGCCAGCACGGTGATCAGGGCAGCACGGCGCCGTCGCGGAGGAGTTCGCCGTGGTGAGCCGGTTCGACCGGGCCCGGCAGCAGGGGGAGTGGGCGTTCGACCGCGTCCTGTGGGGTCGGCGCCCGGCGTATCGTTTCGTGGCGGCGATCACATCGACGGACGGTCGGGGCCGGCCGGCCGGCGCGAAGAGGAGACACCGGATGTCCTTCGCTCCCGCGGATCCCCTCGAGCCCGTCGACGTCGTCGAGCGCTGGCAGCGCGCAGGGGAGGCCCTCGACAGTGCCGCGGCGGCGGCCTGCCTGGCCGATGACGTCGTCGTCATCTCGCCGCTGACCGCGGCGTTCCGCTTCCGCGGGCGGGCGCGGGCGCAGGAGATGCTGCACGCCGCCTTCGACGTCATCGACGCGATCGAGTACCACACCGTCGTCACCGACCCAGACGGCCGGACGCGGGCGCTGTTCTACCGTGGCCGCTGNGGACGCCAGGAGTTCGAGGAGGCGCAGTTGCTCCGCCTCGACGCCGAGGACCGCATCGCCGAGGTGACCCTGTTCGGTCGCCCGCTGCCGGGGCTCACCGCCGTGATGGCCAGGATCGGCCCGGAGCTGGTCCGCGAGCACCGCCCGGCGTTGGCCGTCCTGTTCACGCTGGCCACCCGCCCGTTGGCCGCGCTCACGGCCCTCGGGGAGCGCCGGCTGGTACCCCTGGCGGATCCGGACCGGCGCGGCCGGAAGGATCGGACCTCGGGAACCACAAGATAATCAACGCTGTTGACGAATCGCCGGCGACCTCGAAAAGATCATGAAGGCGAGCTGGCGGCCATCGGAGAGACGAAGGGCGCGGGGTGGGAGGGGTGATGCCCTCCCACCCCGCGCCCGGGGCCGTGCTGGTGGTGCCGCGCGATCAGTACCGCGGGTTGCGGTCGGGATGCGCGGCCCGCTCCCGGCGCCGCAGCCGGAACCGTCGCACGTCGCCCCTGATGCGTTCCAGGATCTTCATCGGGAATCCCTCCTCGTCGGCGTCCGGTGCCTCGTGCGTGCCGGTTGTGTGCCCGTCGACGGGGAGACAAACCGTCATCGCCCGCCCTTTGTGGACGTGGTTCGACCCGGCCGGACCGGGCGAGCCGCCTGACGTGCGCGGATGCCCAGGTCGCCGTCGTCCGTGGCGGGCGGGCCGCCGACGCTCCTGCCGCTGCCGCTCCCTCCGCCGCTCCCGCCGCCGCCGTCTCCTCGGCCGCCGGCGGCGGCACCGACGAACGTGCCATAGCCGCCGTCGTGGTAGACCAGCGGCGCGACGGACCGCCCCGCCCGGCTCTCGACCACTTCGGCCACCACCAGCCAGTGGTCGCCCGCGGGGATCCGCTGTCGGATCCGGCAGCGCAGCCAGACCGCGGCGTCGATCAGCAGCGGTTCCCCGGTGCCCAGCGGGCGCCATCGTGTCGGCGCGGCGAACCGGTCGGCGCCCGGCGCCGCGAACCGGGCGGCCAGGTCATGCTGGTCGTGCGCGAGCAGGTGCACGACCAGGGTGTCCGCCGCGTGCAGTGCCGGGACGATCGACGAGCCCGCCGCCANGGACAGCGACACCAGCGGCGGGCTCTGCGACAGCGACGCCACCGACGTCGCCGTGAACCCCACCGGGCCCTGCGCGCCGTTCATCGTCACGATCGTCACCCCGGCGGCGTGACGCCGGAAAGCGCGGCGCAACGCGGTCGCCGCAGCTTGATCCGCCGCAGCTTGATCCGCCGCGGCGGGGACCAGGGCGGCGGAGGCCGGGGGCGGCGCAGGGCGGGGCGGCGCAGGGCGGGACGGCGCGGGCCGCGGCGGCACGTGCTTCGGCATGGCCTCCACCCTGCTGCACGGGCGCGCCGCTGTACAACGCCCGGACGGCGCGCCAGCGCGGTGCCAGCGCACGACCAGGTCGTCGTCCCGCCGTCATCGCCGCCGCCGACCGGACATCTCGGTGTCTGTGCGTGATCGGTGGGGTGCGGGCATGCTCCGTCCGGGCCCCGTGCCGCAGCACCGATGGGCACCCGGTGCGCTGGCCCGCCCAGCCGGACGGGACGGTTTGCGCCGCGACGGGGGCCTCCCGTCAGGGCCGAAGGCGGTGGCCGCCTGGCCTCGGCGGTGCCGGCCCGGGCCCGACCTGACCGGGGCTGTGGGATTGTGGGCGAACTCTGCGCGCCATTTCCCCCATCTTTCCGGTTTCCACGTCAGAGGATGGGTAGAGCGGAGAAATCCTCACGATCAGGGGGCTGTGCGAGCGATGGCGACCGATCGCGCCACGGGCCAGGAACGTCGGCTCGCCGGTCGCTACCGGCTCGGGCGGGTGCTCGGCAGCGGCGGCGGCGGCGTCGTCCGCGAGGGCGAGGACACCCTGCTGCGCCGTCGGGTGGCCATCAAGGAGGTCCGGCGACCGGCGGTGGCGTCCCCGGCCGAGCGGGCGGTGCTCAGCGAACGGGTGCTGCGCGAGGCCCGCGCCGCGGCCCGGCTGCGTCACCCCGGCCTGGTGACGGTCTACGACGTCCTCGACACCGACGACCACACGTGGATCGTCATGGAGTACGTCGACGGCACCTCGCTCGCCGAGCTCATCCGCGCCGCCGGGCGGCTGCCCGCGCTGGAGGTGGCCCGCATCGGCGTCAGCCTCGCCTACGCCCTGGAGGCCGCCCACCGCGGCGGTGTCGTGCATCGCGACGTCAAGCCCGGCAACGTCCTGGTCACCAACGACGGGCAGGCGCGGCTCACCGACTTCGGCATCGCCGTCACCGAGGGGGACGCGACCCTGACCGAGGCGGGGACGCTCGTCGGCTCGCCCGCCTACATCGCCCCCGAGCGGGCCCGCGGCGCCCGCGTCGGCGCCGCCGGGGACGTGTGGGGGCTCGGCGCGACCTTGTTCACGGCGGTCGAGGGGGTGCCGCCGTTTCAGGGCGAGGGCCCCCTGGCCATCCTCGCGGCCGTGGTGGAGGACCGGCGTCGGCCGTTCCAGCACAGCGGCCCCCTGCGCGGGATCCTCACCGAGCTGCTCGACTCCGATCCGGCGCGGCGGCCGTCGCTCGCCGAGGCCCGTGGCCGGCTCCGCGAGATCGCCGACCGGCTGGAGGAGACCGACCACACCCTCGACGGCACGCTCGTGGAGATCCCGCAGCTTGGCCCGGACGGCCCGGATGGCGCGAACGGCCTGGGGGGCGCGGCCCCGCCGCCGGCGTCGAACGTGAGTCCGGCCGCGCCCCCCTCCGCAGCCGGTACACCGGCCCCCACCGGCCGGCCTGGTCTCGCGGATCGGCCTGACGGCGCCGACCAGCCCGGCCCGGTCGGGCCGGCTGGTCTCGACGCTGGGGCGAGCTGGGCTGCCCGGCCCGGCTCCGCGGGCGAGCCCGGCCAGGCCGCTGCGGCGGGTCCGGCCGCCGCCTCCGAAGGCGGCGGGCTCGATGCAGCCGGGTCCGGCGCCGGCGGCCGGGTCGATGCGGCCGGGTCCGGGGCCGCCGGCGGGCTCGATGCGGCCGCGTCCGGCGGGGACCGGGCTGCGCCGCGCCGGGACCCGGCCGCGCCACGTGACCACCCGGACGGGCCGGCGCGTCGGCGGCGGATCGCGGTGCTCGCCGGGGTCGCGGCCGTGGTGATCGCCGCCGTGGCGATCGTGCTCGGCCTGGTCCTCGCGGGCGGTGGCTCACCCGGATCCCCGGTGGCTGCCGCCACGACATCGCCGGCCACCGCCGCCCCGACGCCTGCACCGCGCAGCTCGGCGACGGCCACGGCAGGGTCGAAGCCGTCCCCGACGACGTCGCCGTCCGCAACCGGCCCGACGCCGGCGGGCACGCCGTCCGCGCCGTCCACCGCCTCGCCCGCCGTGTCGTCGGCCGGCGACAACCTCGGCGCCCTCATCCCGGACACGACCGACCCCGCGGAGGCACCCGACGGGTACACCACCCACCGGGACAGCAGCGGATGGTCGGCCGCGCTACCCGCCGGCTGGCGGACCTCCGAGCGCGGCAACGGGCGGGTGATCACCACCGCGCCGTCCGGCTACCCGGACCTGCTCATCGAGGTGCAGGCGAAGGCGGGTCCCTCCGCCATCGGCGCCTGGCACGACCAGGAACCCGCGGTCCGCGGGAGCTCCGCCGGCTACCGCCGCCTGTCCATCCGGCCCGCGGACGGCGGCGCCGGGACCAGCGCCGCGATCTGGGAGTTCACGTTCACCTCCGGCGGGCAGACCATCCACGTCCTCGACTTCGGCGTCGTCCNCAACGGGCACGGCTACGGGCTGCGTTGGCGCGTGCCCGAGCAGGGCTGGGACGCCGCCCTCGGCCAGATGCGTACGATTTTCGCCTCGTTCCGCCCCGGCCCCTGAACCCGGGCCCTGACCGTTCCCCGAGCCCGGGAGCGCGCGTCCACATGCGCTCTGTGGCGTGCGGAGGCACGCGACCTCGATGATCACGCGGTTCCGCGGAACCGTTCCGCGCGTGGGCTCGGACTCTGCCCGGAGGGCGGGTCCGGGTCACGTCGACGACTACGTTCCGTGACCGGTAGGGGGGCGGGGGCGGGGGCGCGCAGGGGGAGGGGGCTACCGGGTCCTTGGGCGTGGATAAACCAGATCACAGGCGGACGCACGACCCAGAGCCCCGAGCCCTGGGTTCTGAGCCGTCGCGTGGGTCAGGGGGAGGCCATGGTGGTGGTCTCGCGGATCACGAGGTCGACGACGTCGTCGATGCGGCCGCGGCGGGCGTAGGCGGCGCGCTGGCGGTCCGCGCCGGTGCCCCGGGCGAACAGGTTGTCGACGAGGGCGGCGACCGCGTCACCGTCGCCGGTCGCCGACAGTTCCGGGCCCACCCACTCCACGAACCGGTCGACCAGCGCCCGGGCGGGGACGAGCTCGCCGCGTTCGAGGTCGACGAGCTCACCGGACACCCCGTGGCGCGACGCCCGCCAGCCCGCGGCGCGCAGCAGCTCCGGGCGCACGGTCGGGACCGGCTCGCCCGCCGCCCACTGGCGCGCCGCCGTCGCCACCAGCGCCCGGGCCAGCGCGGCGAGCAGGACGCTGTCGTCGACGGACAGGCAGACGTCGGCCACCCGCAGCTCCAGGGTCGGGTAGTGGTGCGACAGCCGGACGTCGAAGTAGATCATTCCGTCGTCCATCGCGGCGCCGGTGCGGATCAGCAGGTCGACGACGCGGTCGTACTCCGCCGGTGAACCGAACGCGCCGGTGGCGCCGGCGGTGGGNCAACGCTGCCACACCTGGGTGCGGTAGCTGGCGTAGCCGCTGTCCGCCCCCTGCCAGAACGGCGAGTTCGCGGTCATCGCGACCAGCACGGACAGCCATGGCCGCAGCCGGTCGAGCGCGCCCACGGCCTCCTGGCGGGAGTGCACCGCCACGTGCACGTGGCAGCCGCAGGTGAGCTGCTCGCGGGCGGTGAGCCCGAACTCCCCGCGCATCCGCTCGTAGCGCGGCTTCGGGGTGATGGTCGGCCGGGTCGGCGTGGGGCAGGTCGCGGTGGCGGCGAGGGCCACCCCCGCCGCCTCGGCGGCCCGCGCCGCCGCGCGACGCAGCCCCACCAGCGATCCGCGCAGCCCGGCGAGGCTGGTGTGCGGGGCCGAGCCGCTCTCGACCTGCTCGCGGGTCAGCTCGACGTCGAGATCACCGTCGAGATCCCCGTCGGGATCCGCGCCGCCCGGCGGCCCGCCGGCGCCGTCGCGGTCCCCCCGGGCCAGCACCCGCGAGGCGGCGGCGCGCACCGCGTGCCGGTCGGGGTCGACGAGGACGAACTCCTCCTCGACTCCTACCGTCCGTACACCCTCGGTCGTCATTGCTGCTTGTTTCCCCGGCCATACCTGCGAAAACGCCGGCGGCAGGCGGCAGGCGGCAGGCGGCAGGCGGCCTGCCGCCGGGCCGTCACCCGCGCCGCCGAGGCCGCCACCGGCCCGCTCGGCGTCACCCGCGCCGCCGCCATCGCCGGCCCTGCTCGGAGTCAGTCGTCGCAGTCGTCGTGACCGCTGCCGGACCCGTGCGGCGCCGCCCGCCCGCCGCCGCCCCCGTGCCCGCCGCTGCCTTCGTGCCCGCCGCTGCCCCCGTGCCCGCCGCCCCCTCCGCCGTGGCCGCCCCCTCCGCCGCCGTGGCCGCCGCCTCCGCCACGTGCGAGCACGACGGGAGCGGCCGCGCAGGCGGAATCCTGACAGGCCACCACGCCCCCGGTGAGGAGCGCGACAGCGAGGGCGAGGGTCATCAGGCCCTTGCGCATAGGTTCAGTCCTCCGTGTGCGTCAGTCCTCCGTGCCCGACCGGGTGATCAACGCCGGGATCGCCGCCCACAGCACCGCCAGGACGACCAGGGTGGCGCTCGCGGCGACCGCGGCCGTGGTCCGGCCCTTGGTGACGTCGAAGATCAGCAGGACCACCCCGGAGATCGCCAGGGCCAGCACGGCGAGCCCGACCTGGGCGAGCCGGTTGGCGATCTGGACCAGCGTCTCCTTCTCCCGCCGGCGGAACAGGGCGCGGTGCAGGCTCACCGNCATGATCAACAATCCGGTGGCCGTGATCGACAGCAGTACGATCGCGAGGTAGAGCCACTCCTGACCGTNGGTGAGGTCGGCGAAGCGGTTCTGGAACGGCAAGGCCAGCAGGAAGGCGGTCAGCAGCTGCACGCCCGTCTGGGCCACCCGCAGCTCCTGCAGGATGTCGGCCCAGTTGCGGTTGCGGCGCTCCTGTGCGGACTCCGGGTCCTCCTGGTCGGCGCGCCGGCCCGGGCCGGACGGGTCGGAGATGTNGGTGCTGGCGGTCATGGCGGACGATCTACCCCGTTGGCCCCGCCCCACACGAACCGGCCGGTCGGCCGCGTGATCCTGCCCGAGGCGGCCGTCCACGGATTTTCCGGATGAACTGTGTCACACCAGATGGGGGGTCGAGAATCGGCAGCCCGCGTGCTCGCCTCGTTGCCCGCGACGGGCACCCACGGGTGGCACCGGCCCGGCCGGACCGCCACGAAGGCGGCCACCCGGGGCCAGGTTGCCGCAGGCCGGCCGTCCGGGAGCACACCCGCGCGAACCGGGTGCCGTAGAATCCCGGCGGCGACTCGCCGACCCTCTCGGTGTCGATTCCGCGTTCGAACTCGATCGACGCGCTCCACCTGCGCGCCGGCCATGGCGTGCCCGGCCACGGCCCTGATCGTGACCACAGCGGCGCCGGCTCGTCGACGAGCACCCGCCCACACCCATCGCTGTGATCACGGTGGCGGGTCCCGGCGCGGCATATCTTGATACCCAGACGGAGTAGACGTGAAGCGGAGTCTCGGTGACTGATTCGACGATCATCTATACCCACACGGACGAGGCCCCGGCCCTGGCCACGTACTCGTTCCTGCCGGTGGTGCAGGCGTACGCGGCGACGGCCGGCGTCCCGGTGGAGAGCCGCGACATCTCCCTCGCGGGGCGGATCATCGCCAGCTTCCCCGAGCATCTCGAACCCGGGCAGCGCATCGACGACGCGCTCGCCGAGCTCGGTGAGCTGGCGAAGACCCCCGGGGCGAACATCATCAAGCTGCCGAACATCTCGGCGTCGATCCCGCAGCTCAAGGCGGCGGTCGCCGAGCTGCAGCAGCAGGGCTACGCGTTGCCGGACTACCCCGACGACCCGCGTACCGACGCCGAGCGCGACATCCGCGCCCGCTACGACAGGATCAAGGGCAGCGCCGTCAACCCGGTGCTGCGCGAGGGCAACTCCGACCGTCGCGCCCCCGCCTCGGTGAAGGCCTACGCCCGCGCGCACCCGCACCGGATGGGCGCGTGGAGCGCCGAGTCGAAGACGAACGTCGCCACCATGGGCGCCGACGACTTCCGCTCCACCGAGAAGTCCGTGATCCTGCCCGCGGACGACACCCTGCGGATCGAGCTGGTGGGCGACGACGGCAGCACCAGCGTCCTGCTGCCCGCCCTGCCGGTGCTCGCCGGCGAGGTCATCGACGCCGCCGTCCTGCGGGTCGCCGCGCTGCGCGAGTTCCTCACCGCGCAGATCGCCCGGGCGAAGGCCGAGGGAGTGCTGTTCTCCCTGCACCTCAAGGCCACGATGATGAAGGTCTCCGACCCGATCATCTTCGGCCACGGGGTCCGCGCCTTCTTCCCGAGGACGTTCGCCACCTACGGCCAGGTACTCGCGGCCGCCGGGCTGACCCCGAACGACGGCCTCGGCGGCATCCTCAAGGGCCTCGACGCGCTGCCCGACGGCGCGGCGATCAGGGCGTCGTTCGAGGCCGAGCTCGCCGAGGGCCCGGCCCTGGCGATGGTCGACTCCGACCGCGGCATCACCAACCTGCACGTACCGAGCGACATCATCGTCGACGCCTCCATGCCGGCGATGATCCGCACCTCCGGCCACATGTGGGGCCCGGACGGCGCCGAGGCCGACACCCTCGCCGTGCTGCCGGACTCCAGCTACGCCGGCATCTACCAGGTCGTCATCGACGACTGCCGCGCGCACGGCGCCTACGACCCGGCGACGATGGGCTCGGTGCCCAACGTCGGCCTCATGGCGCAGAAGGCCGAGGAGTACGGCAGCCACGACAAGACCTTCGAGATCGCCACCACCGGCACCGTCCGCGTGGTCAACGCCGCCGGCGAGGCCGTGCTGGAGCAGGCTGTCAGCGCCGGCGACATCTTCCGCGCCTGCCAGACGAAGGACGCCCCCATCCGGGACTGGGTGAAGCTCGCCGTCACCCGCGCCCGCGCCACCGGCGACCCGGCGGTGTTCTGGCTGGACGCCGCCCGCGCCCACGACGCCCGCCTGATCGAGAAGGTCCAGGCCTACCTGCCCGAGTNCGACACGGCCGGCCTCACGATCGAGATCAAGGCGCCGGTCGACGCGATCGCGTTCTCGCTGCAGCGGATCCGCCGCGGCGAGAACACCATCTCCGTCACCGGCAACGTGCTGCGCGACTACCTCACCGACCTGTTCCCCATCCTGGAGCTCGGCACGAGCGCCAAGATGCTCTCGGTGGTCCCGCTGATGAACGGCGGCGGCCTGTTCGAGACCGGCGCCGGCGGCTCCGCGCCCAAGCACGTCCAGCAGCTCGTCAAGGAGAACTACCTGCGCTGGGACAGCCTCGGTGAGTTCCTCGCGCTCGCGGTGAGCTTCGAGCAGTTCGCCCTGTCCACCGGCAACTCCCGGGCGAAGGTCCTCGCCGACACCCTCGACCGGGCGACCGCCACGTTCCTCAACGAGGACAAGTCCCCGGCGCGGCGCGTCGGCGGCATCGACAACCGCGGCAGCCACTTCTACCTGTCCCTGTACTGGGCGCAGGAGCTGGCCGCCCAGACCGACGACGCCGCCCTGGCCGAGGCCTTCGCCCCCCTGGCGAAGACCCTCACCGACCAGGAGCAGACCATCGCCGAGGAGCTGCTCGCCGTGCAGGGCAACCCGGCCGACATCGGCGGCTACTACCAGCCCGACCCGGTGAAGGCCACCGAGATCATGCGCCCCTCGAAGAGCTTCAACGAGGCCCTCGCGCTGCTCGGCTGACCCTGGGCCACCCCTGCCGCAGCCGTCCGCAACGGCGCACGTCCCCCACCCGTCTCGCAGCACGGCGGGCGGGGGACGTGGTATTTCTGACGGATGGGTCACGTCGGGAGGAAGTGCGGCGATGGGTCGGGTTGAGGGCAAGGTTGCGCTCGTCACGGGCGCGGCCCGCGGGCAGGGACGATCCCACGCCGTGNGGCTCGCGCAGGAGGGCGCCGATCTGATCCTGCTCGACGTCCTCGAGGACCTGCCGACGCTCGACTACCCCCTGGGGACCGGAGACGATCTGGCCGAGACGGTGGCGGCGGTCGAGGCCGCGGGCCGGCGGGTGGTGTGGGACAAGGCCGACGTCCGGGACTTCGACGCCGTGGCGGACCTGGTGGCGCGCGGGGTCGCCGAGCTCGGCGGGCTGGACGTCGTGTCGGCCAACGCCGGGATCTCCCCCCGGCTGGCGAAGCTCTGGGAGATCACGGCGCAGGAGTGGGACGACCAGATCGCCGTCAACCTGACCGGGGTGTTCAACACGATCCGCGCGGTCGTCCCGCCGATGATCGCCGCCGGCCGCGGCGGGGCCATCGTGCTCACGAGCTCGGGGGCGGGCCTGGCCGGGATCCCGCACCTCGGCGCCTACAACGCGAGCAAGCACGGCGTCGTGGGCCTGGCCCTGACCCTCGCCAACGAGCTGGCCCGCCATGACATCCGCGTGAACGCCCTGTGCCCCGGGACCGTGGGCACGCCGATGGTGACCGAGAACCGGTCCCAGCACCGCTTCTTCCGACCCGACCTCGAGGCCCCGGGCCTGGCGGAGACCAAGGCGACGCTGGCGAAGGTCTCGCCGCTCGGTCGTCCCTGGATCGAACCGATCGACGTGACCAACGCGCTGCTGTGGCTGGTCAGCGACGAGGGCCGCTACGTCACCGGCGTCGCCCTGCCCATCGACCAGGGCACGCACAACCGCACCTAGCCGGCCGCCAGCCGGGCCCGTCCGCGCTCGGCGGGCGGGTCCAGTGGGTGGACGCGCCGGTGGACGACGGCGGGGCAGGGGTCGGCTGCTGCGCGGAGTCGCCGCGGCACCGCTCGGGCTTGTGGCACTGGGGTACCACGAACGGCGACGCCGGCGGGTAGGTGACCACCAGCCCCGGTCCCCCCGAGTTGGCGTTGGGTCCCGCCTTGCGCTGGGGCAGGTTCTCGCCCGGACTGTTGGCGCCGTAGAAGGTCCGACTGATCCCCTGGGGCGAGCCGGCGCCAGCCCCGCCAGTGCCAGCTCCGCCGGTGCCGGCGGCCGCGGGTGGCGCGGCGCCGCCCCGACCGGCCGGGACCGCAGACGGCGGGATCCGCGCCGGCTCGGCGGCCCGCGGCGCCGTTGTGCCCGCTCCGGCGCTGCCGGCGGCAGGGGCGCCGTGCGCCGCGCCGCCCGCGCCGGGGACAGAGAGCCCGGTCGCCGCGGCCGACACCGCCTCCCCCTGCCGTGCACCGGTCGTCCCCACTCCGGTCGTCCCCACTCCGGCCGTCCCCGCACCGGCCGTTCCCGCACCGCTGGTTCCCGCGCCGCCCATCCCGNCCCCGACGCGGTCGACCGACGCCGAGGGGGAGGCCGTCGCCGAGGGGGAGGCCGCAGGCCGCCCGCTCGGCTCCCCGCCAGCGACCGAACCTCCGCAGCCCGCCAGGCCGACGGTGAGGACAGCGGCGGCGACAACGGTCCGCCGCACCCGTCGCCTGGTCACCCGTTCGGCCCGCAGCTGAAGCTTCACCCACCTCGGCTTCCGCTGGGGGGCTCCCCTTCCTGCGCCAGCGCCGCCGTACGACAGCCGATCGACCGGAACCCCCTGGACGTCGCCCCATCCGAGCAGCGAGTCCCGTCCGAGCGCGGAGTCCCGTCCGAGCGCGGAGTCCCGTCCGAGCAGCGACGCGCTCCCATCCACCACAGCCTCACCTCTAAGCCGATCACCGGTCTGCCGCCTCTGCGGAGATATAGGAAGAACCTTCTCACTCCACCCTTTCCGGGCCGTCAAGGACTCTCCGCCGGCCACCGCGCAGACCGATAGTCGCCAGCCCGCTGGCGCTGCCGTCCGGCGAGGTGGCGGTCAGATGATGCCGAGGCCGACCACGGTTCGAGGCCCGAGGTTCTGCCCCACCGCCGCGACTCCTGGTGCTCGGTGGAATCAATCGATCTGAATGCTGGTTGGGTGNGGGAGCGGGGTCCCCGTTGTTCGAGTATCACCATGGCGGACGTGAGGCGCCTGAGTTACGGACTTGTCGGCCCCGTGCAGAGATACGCCCCGACCGTCTATCGCTCCCGTGGGGAACAGTGGCTCGCGATGAACGCCCGAGAGGTGCGATCGGGCTGAGGCGGCTGAAATTCGGGGGGTACGGATCCAGAGCGGAGACCGGGCTGGCGCGGTGCAGTAAGGAAGGGCGCGTGTTCCGGTCGAACGAGTGGACTGCCCTTGGAGAAGACCACAAGAATGGTCTATCCAAGAAGGAGGGGTTCTACCTCAACCATCGAATGTCGATCGGCATGGAATCGGGGATGACGTGGGATCCCGCGCGCCCGTCTATTACCAGTGCCAACGCGGAGAGTGCATTACCTATTGCTTCTTCTATGTCTTCAACAATGTGACTGCCGGAAAGTTGACGGCGTTGGATCACGAAGGTGACTGGGAGCTCCCAAAAGAGGGATGGTCGTATCGTCGCCTTCAGCGCATTGGATACCCACGCGAACTATCCGACCGCGGGTCTCCCCACGGGGCCGGATCGGCGTGATGTCACCACCATGGGTGAACGGTGGAACACCTACGCGCATCTGGTGGACGCGGGTCAGCAACCCTGGTTCGGTTACCGCGGTGCGTGGGGAGAGGTTGGCACCACCCATTTCGCCGATGCGCCGGCGGGGCCCGGGGGCCGCGCGGCCGACTACCCGGACCCGGCTCCTCCGACCTGCTGATCGAGGCCGACACCGGCACCGGGAGTGCGGACGTCCTGCGTCAGGCAGATGCCGCCCAGGCCTTCCTGGGCGGCATCCCTGACCGGACGGCGGCTCAGACCGACCGTCTCGACCGGCCCGTCCGGTCGAGACGACGCGCGTCCCNGGGCCAGCGTCAGGATCGGGGGGTCAGAGGTAGGTGGCGCCGAAGGTCTCGATGAACTCGAGCGACTCCTTGGGTGACCCGCCCGGCGCCGAGATGATCAGGTTGGTGACGCCGGCGTCGGCGAGGGTCTGGAACGCCTCGCGGTGACGGTCGGCCTCGTGGTCGGGGCGGTTGATGGTGGCGTCGAGGTAGGCCGGGGCGATGTCGAGCTGCGATGCGCGCTCGCCGGCCAGGTCCCGCNGTTCGCGGATCTTCGCGGCCATGGCCTCGGTGGTCGCGAGCTGGGCGGTCCTGGTGGTGGTGAACAGCTCCGCCGGCCCCCCGAGCGGCATCCACCCCTGCACCTTCTGCGCGACCCGGCGCAGGGTCAGCTTGGAGTTGCCACCGATCCAGATCGGGATCGGGTCCTGCACCGGCCGGGGCCGGGCGATCACGTCACGCGCCGTGAAGTGCTTGCCCTGGTAGCTGAACGGCTCGCCCTTCCAGTGCAGCGGCAGCACCTCGAGGGCCTCGTCGAACAGCTCGTTGCGCTCGTCGAAGTCGACGCCGAGGGCGAAGAACTCGGCCTTCAGGTAGCCGGTNCCGACGCCGAGGGTGAGGCGGCCGTGGGAGATCTTGTCCAGGGTCGCGGCGGACTTCGCCAGCAGGAACGGGTTGCGGTAGGGCACCACGGCCAGATAGGTCAGCAACCGCAGCCGGGTGGTGACCGCGGCCGCGGCGCTGAGCGCGACGAACGGATCGAGCGACTGGTGGCCACCTGAGGCAAGCCAGNGGGCGCCGGGGATCGGATGCTCGGTGAAGGCGAACCCGTGGAAACCGGCGGCCTCGGCGGCGACGGCGAGCTCGCCCACGTCACCGGCGTCCAGCAGGTCAGCCTCGGTGCCGTTGGTCTCGGGATACTGGTACACGAACCGCAACGTGTGCTCCTCGTCCAATCGACTCGTCCACTCGACGTGTCCCGCACCACAGCCTGCCCTTTCTTGACGGTTGTGCCAAGTGATGCGCCGACCAGCTCGTTGTCGCGGCCCGTCCTGGCTACGAGTGGNCCCCCTCCTGTCCGGAAGGGGGGACGTCGAGCCACTGTCGTGGATGCGGAGCAAGGCCATAGGATCACGCATCGTGTCGGGTGAGATGGACGGATCTGGGGTGGTTTTAGGGAAAGGTTGGCGAGGAGCGGGTCCCGGCGTGATCGTGGATCGGAAGCGGGTCGGCGCGGCCCTGCCGGGCTACGAGCTGGGCGACCAGCTCGGGGCGGGTGGCTTCGGGCTCGTGCTGGCCGGGTGGCACCGCCGCCTGCAGCGCGACGTCGCGATCAAGGTACTCACCGCCGGTGGCTACGACCGGGCGGCGGCCGGTTTCGCCGCCGAGGCGCGGATCCTCGCCCGCCTTGATCATGCCCACATCGTCCGGGTCTACGACTACGTGGAGACCGGCGACCTCCGNCTGATCGTCATGGAAATGCTTGGCGGGGGCACGCTGACCAGCCGCCGGACCACGCTGAGCCAGCCGGGTGCGTGCGCGGTCGGCCTGGCGGTGGCCGGGGCTCTGTCCTGCGCGCACGCCGAGGGTGTGCTGCACCGGGACATCAAGCCCGACAACGTGCTGTTCGACCTCGCCGGGATGCCGAAGGTGGCGGACTTCGGCATCGCGAAGCTGGTACTGGGCGGGGCAGGCAACGCGAGTGCGGTGATCGGGACCCCGCTGTTCATGGCACCCGAGCAGCGGGCGGGCGGCCGGTTGGGGGCGGCCACGGATCTGTACGCGCTCGGCATGGTGTTGTACCTGCTGCTCGGCGGGGTGACGCCGGGCGAGCCGAACCCGTCCGCCGGCGCGGTGCGGGGCAAGCGAGGCGCCCGTGACCTGCGGACGCCGGTCAGGGTGCCCGCGCCGGTCGCCGAGGTGGTCACGCGGGCGCTCGCGGAGAACCCGGCCGACCGGCCGCAGTCCGCGCAGGTGTTCGCGCTCGAACTCGCCCGGGCCGCCNCCAGCGCCTANGGCCCGGGGTGGATCGCCCGCTCGGGTGTTCCGCTGCGGCTCGACGACGACGTCCGCCTCGCCGCCGAGCGGCCCCCGGCCACCATCCACGCGGCGTCGCCGTCGGCCTCGTCGCCGCCGGCCTCGTCATCGCCGGCCTCGTCGCCGCCGGCGTTGGCGCCCAGGGGGAGCCCCGACCGCCGCCGCCATCGCGCGCAGCCGGATCGCCGTCCGACCCCGCAGCCGCCCGCCGGCCGCCGGGGCCGCCGGCGCCTCCTCGCCGTTGCGGCGGCGCTGCTGCTGGCCGTCGCCGGCACGGTGGTCACCGTCGTCGCCAGTCACCAGGATGTGGATCCCCCCGCCGCGGAACCGCTCGGGCCGCCGTTGACCGGCCACACCAACTGGGTGACCTCGGTGGCGTTCTCCACGGACGGGCGCCTCCTCGCCAGCGCCAGCAAGGACGGGACGGTCCGGTTGTGGGCCGTCTCCGACTCCGCCCACGCCCACGCACTCGGTCCGCCCCTGCCCGGCCGCACCGACGGCGTGGTGTCGCTGGCCTTCTCCCCGGACAGCCGCCTCCTCGCCAGCGGCAACTGGGACGCCACGGTCCGGCTCTGGGACGTCTCCGACCCGGCCCACCCACATCCACCCACGATGGTGCCGCCCGCCGATGCCGGCCCGGTGAGCTCGGTGGAGTTCTACCGGGACGACCGCACCCTCGTCGAGAGCAACACCGACGGCGTCGTGCGGGTGTGGGACGTGAGCGACCCGGCCCATCCGCAGCCGCGAAGCCGGTTCCCGACGGGTCATACCGACAACAGTTGGGCAAGACCGGTACTCGCCCCGAACGGCACCGTTCTGGCCGGTCCCGCCGGAGACAACTCGGTGGGGNTGTGGGACATGAGCGATCTGGCCCATCCCCGGATGTTCGGCCGCCCGCTGAGCGGCCACCGCGGGTCGGTGTACGGGATCGCGTTCTCCACGGATCTGCGGACGCTGGCGACCGNCAGCAAGGACACCACCGTGCGCCTGTGGGACATCACCGACCCGGCCGCCCCGGCGCCGCTGGGCAGGGCACTGTCCGGGCACACCAGCACCGTGTGGTCGGTGGCGTTCTCCCCNGACGGCCGCACGTTGGCAAGCGCCAGCTTCGATCAGACGATACGCCTGTGGGATGTGACNGACCGTGCGCATCCCCGCCCGTTGGGACCGCCCCTGTCCGGCCATACCGATTTCGTGCAGTCCGTCGCGTTCTCCCCGGACGGCCGCCTCCTCGCCAGNGGGGGCCGAGACCACACGATCCGGCTGTGGACCATCCCCGCCGGATCCCGGGCCGCCGGACGCTGACGTCCCCGGAACCGACCGTGTGAGCGAGGGCGACGAAGCGATGACCCTGGACAGNACGGAAGCGACGCGACTGTTCGAGCAGTCGTATCGGGCGCTGATGAGCTATCGGTATCTGGGGAAGGACAATCCCCACCTCGACCGTGGGGCGACCCGCGAGACGATGCCCCTGCGGACCGACATGCNCAACAGCGCGGGGGGAATCATGGCNGCACCGCTGTGCGTGCTCGCGGTCGAGCCCTGGTGGCTCGACTACCAGGGAGTCGCCGCGATGGTGGCACCGGTGACGATGACCTACTCCATGCTGGACGCGATGGGATTCAGCCGATCCGTCGTCGTCGACGCGGACGATCCCGAGCGGCTGATCGCGATCACGACCGGAAGCGGGTTCGATCTCGGCGTCGTCCCCGACGGGTTCGAACCCATTGACAATCCCGTGGACGAGTTCGACGACGACACGATCCTGCCTCCGTTGTACGAGGCGTTCGGCGGACACCTCGACGACGACGGCTCCGTCGTGATTGCCGAGCTCTCGCCCGCGCTGGGCGCGCCGACCCGGTCCCTGCACCAGGCTCCGATCAACATCATCGCGGAGGCTGCCGCGACGGCGGCCCTGCNGATGAGGCGTCCGAGGCGGTGGCCTGGCCGCCGGTGTCCGGGAGAGGTGGACGCTGGCCGGCGTGGCATCCTCGGGTCATGCAGACCATCTACGAGGCCGTGGGCGGCAGCGAGGGTCTGCTCCGGCTGGCGCAGGCGTGGCATCGGCGGGTGATGGCCGACGAGGTCGTCAGCCACGCGTTCAGCCACGGGTTCCACCCGCGGCACAGCGAGCGACTCGCCGCGTACTGGGCGGAGGCCCTCGGCGGTCCTGCCTCGTACTCCGACGCCTACGGTGACGAGACGTCGGTCGTGCGGATGCACAGCGGCAACGGTCCGCACGAGGAGATGGACCGCCGGGCGATCGCCTGCTTCGACCAGGCGCTGGCGGACGTCCGGCCGCACCTCGGTGAACCTCTTCGGCGGGCGTTGCACGACTACTTCGCCTGGGCCACCACGACGACCATGTCGTCCTACCACGACTCCGCCGACGACGTTCCGGTGGGCCTGTTCATCCCGCGATGGTCGTGGAACGGGCTGCAGCGCTGAATTGTCAGCGTGCATCTCGACGAATCCAGGTCGGGACCACAGGAAAGCACGGCTATCCCACCGCAGATCCGTTCAGGCCGTCATGCGAGGGTTGCGATACTCGGCGCTGGCAGGCAGTTCCGGGCGGGAGAACGTGCGAGGTGATCGTGGGCAGCCGGAACCGTGAACGACGCAAAGCCAAGCAGAAGGCCCGCGCGAGCCGCGGCCGCGATCAGGCGGCCGGGCCGGCGGCGGGGCCGTTCTACGAGGAGCGCAGCCGCCGTGAGTTGCTGGCGGAGAGGATCGACCGGCTGGTCGTGGCGGCGATGAACGCCCTGATCGACCAGGACGACGCGGCGCTGGCCGCCTGCGTGGAGTCGCTCGTTGCCACGTCGGGCGGGCCGAGCGGACGTCGGGCCGTCCATCGATCCCTGACCGGCTGGGCCGACCGCAGCGTCGAGGCCGCCTGGCAGCGCGGCTGGCAGCCGGTCGACGTGCATCGGATCGTGCACCGCCGGGCCGGCCCGCGCCACGCGCGGCTCGCCGTCGACGCGATCGCCCTGCAGATGCGCCGGTACGCGGCCGCCACCGTCGACGAGCGGTGGAGGGCGCAGCTCGAGNCACTCGACGCCACGGTGTGGTGGGACCGCGACGACGCGTGGCTCGACGCCTGGGGTGAGCGGGAGAACCGGGACCGGGCGGAGGTCCTCGTCGACACGCTCGACCTGCTCGGCGTGCTGAACACCCTGCCCGAGATCGAGACGCTGTGCCCCCCGCCGGGCACCNCGCGACGCGACACCGCCGGCCACGGAGAGGAAGACGGCCACGGAGACGGGCACGGAGACGGAGACGGCCACGGACACGGCCGGGGAACCGCGGCCGGCCAGGCGTCCGGGCCGCAGCCCGATCCGCGCACGAATCCGCGCATCCTCGACAAGGTCCGGGCGCTGCTGGCGAAGGCCGAGTCGACCGAGTTCGCCGAGGAGGCCGAGGCGCTCACCGCCAAGGCCCAGGAGCTGATGGCCCGGCACAGCATCGACGAGGCGCTGCTCGCGGCCGCGGCGGGGGAGGGCTCCCGCGACGCCCCGGCCGGCTGCCGGGTCGGCATCGACAGTTCCTACGAGGTGGCCAAGGCCAGCCTGCTCGACGTGGTCGCGGAGGCGAACCGGTGCCGCTCGGTATGGTCGAAGAGCCTCGGGTTCGCGACGGTCATCGGTTTCCGACCCGACCTCGACGCCGTGGAGCTGCTCTACACGTCGCTGCTGGTCCAGGCGACCGCGGCGATGATGACGGCCGGGTCCCGCCAGGACCGCGCGGGACGATCCCGCACCAGGTCGTTCCGGCAGTCCTTCCTCGCCTCGTTCGCGGTCCGCATCGGCCAACGCCTGATGGCCGCGACCGAGCAGGTGAGCGAGCAGGCCGCGGCCGAGGNGGGTGACGGCCGCCTGCTGCCCGTGCTCGCAGCCCGGACGGACTCCGTCCGGGAGGCGACGGAGACGATGTTCCCGGAGATCGTCGCCCGGTCGGTGAGCGCGACCGACCGGGAGGGCTGGGCGTCCGGCCGGGCCNCCGCCGACCTCGCCTCCCTGCTCACCCGCGACGAGGTGACCGCCGACCCGCGCGGATAGCTCGACCGTGCCGGACCGGCGGCAACGGTGGTCTCCCCGTTGCTCTTGGCGGTCTGCACATGGCGGACAGCATTTGCTTCAAAGATGATCCAGATGGCTCCCACGNGGCGTACGCTGACCGAGCACTGTCCGTCTGCAGACATGACCCGTCCACCGAGATGACCGGAGGAAACATGGCCATGACCGACGCCGACATCCGGGTTCCCACCGAGGTACGTGACCGNCTCGCCCGCATCGCCTCCGCGGAGGGAATGTCCCTGCGGGCCTACCTCACCCGCCTTTCCGACTCCGCGATGACCCCGGGCGAGCGTGCCGAGCGGTCCGGGCGCACGCTGGCCATCCTGCGGGCCTGGAACGGCTACAACCCGACGGAGGCGGAGATCGCGGAGATCGACGCCAAGCTCGATCCGATGCTCGACCGAGTCCGCCGGTGAGCGCGCCGGCGCACGTCGTGCTCGACCAGACGGCGATGCTCGCCCTCGGTGGCGGCAATGTCGCCGCCTCGCGCCTGGTCGCCCGGGCCGACCGCGGTGACGACCTTTACCTGTACGCCCCGACGTGCGCACTGGTCGAAGCGGACCGGGCCCGTCGAGGCGTGGCCGAGCACATCGCCTCCCTGCCTGCGGTGATCGTGCTGGACCTCGACCTGCCCGCCGCCCTCGCCGTCGCCCGGGAGGAGAGCTGNGCCGCCGCCCACACCCGCTACGCGGCCACCCCGACTCCGGAGCGCATCGACGGCGCCGCGGTCGCGACCGCCACCCCGGAGCGCTGGCAGGACCAACCGTTCGACCTCATCAACCTCGCCCGGTGACCACGGCCGAGCCGGGTGTCCGCTCCCACCCGGCTCGGCCGGCCAGCGTCACCTGAACGGCGTCGCACTGGTGCGCACGGCGACCGCCTGCTGTCAATGCCAGCGGGTCGACGTGAACGTCAACAGGTCATGGTGAACGCATTCTCCCGCCCTGCGCGGATCAGCGCGGATCAGGGTGCGGTGTTGTCCTGCCCTCGGGGGCCTGCCGGGCGCGGGCGCGGTGCACCGCCTCATCCACCAGCACCCGCGACAGCTGCGCAACCTTGAGGTGCTGGGACTGGCTCATCGCCCGCGGCCGCTCGAATGCCTCCTCGGGGCCGCTCCCCGTGCGGCTCATGATGATCCCCAGCGCCTGGTCGATGACAGCGCGGCTGGTCAACGCCTCCTGCAACTGCGCGGCCAGTCGCTGCGCCTGCGCCAGGACCTGGGCGTTGCGTACCGATACCGCCGCCGGCTGGGCGAAGAGCTCCCCGATCCGAATCGCATTGGGCCCGAACGCNTCCTTGGCATGGGCGTAAACGTTCATCGCTCCCACCACCCGATCGGGCAGCAGCAACGGCAGCGAGAGCACGCTGTGCACCCCCATCCGCCCCACCCGTGGGCCGAACCGTGGCCAGCGCGTCTCCCCGCCCAACGACCCCGACGACTGCGTGCGCCTCGACTGCACCGCCAGCAGGGACGGCCCCTCGCCCAGCCGGTACTGGACGTCGTCCACCACCTGCACGAATTCGGCGCTGGCCACCACCGTCTGGGCCCGGTTGTCCTCCAGCATCGTCAGGCCGGCGCCCTCCGCCCCCGGAATGGCCTGCACCGCGAACTCCGCGATCTGAATCAGCGTTTCGCGCACCGGCCGGAGCCCCGTCAACAGCCCCGACAGTCCCGTCAGGCTCGCCGCCAGATCGTCATCGTCCACAGCAGCAGCCCCTCATGGGTGAGCGTCGCATCAACATCGCCGCGCCCCGAACCGTAGACCAGTAAGTCACCCGCGCGCGGCGCCGGACAGGGCACCTTCGTCACCGAGCGCGAAGGCGATCACCGTCTCGGGTGGAGGAGGGGGCGTAGCCTGGGGATGCTGAGAACCAGCCGACCCGGGTCGGGGACTGCCGCCCACGCCGCACCCCGCGAGCATCACTGCTCACCGCCGGGTGCCCCGGTGACCGCCCCGCGGGAGCCACCCATGACCTCCGAAAGCGTGCCCACCTCCGTGCGGGCCCAACCGGCAGCGGATCTCGGCAGCTACTACGGCACGCACCGGGGCAAGAGCGCCTACGCCCGGGAGACCAGCGCCGGCAGCTGGCAGGTCAAGGTCCACGATCCGACCAACCGCCTGGCCGGCCACGACGGCTGGCTGTTGCTCGGCACCGGCTGGTCGACGCTGCCCGAGGCCTGCGCCGCCACCGGCCTGAGCTGAGCGCCGACGACCTTGGAGTAGGCGACGCGGTCGACCAGGAGATCGAGCGCGATCGACGAGGCCGGCCGCGAATGTGCCGTCAATGAGGCCTGTCGCGTCCTGCCGCTTCCTGCGGCCACAGGCAGTCCGGAGCTACGGTAGCTCGGTGGAATTACCGCCAATGGCTGGGAGAACCGATCCCCCGGGTGCACCTGGCCAAGCTTCTGCTCGCCTCGCGTATTCCACCCTTGACGCCCGCACGCTCAGCGCGTTGAGCGCCGCAGACTCGTCGACGCGGCTTCAGGCGACCCTGGTGGTTGGCACGAACCCCGACTCCGGCCTCCTCGAGGCGCTCGTGGAACGGTGCGCGGTCGAGCCGGACTTCTTCGTGCGCGACATGCTCACCTGGGCATTGACCCGTCTCCCGGTGGAGATCACGGTGCCCAGACTCCGCACGGAGCTGCAGTCCGAGCGCGCCCAGGCCCGAAGCCAGGCGCTGCACACGCTGTCCAAGATCGGGGACGGGAGTGCGTGGCCCTCGATCACGCGGTCGCTNCTGCACGACCCCGTCGACGAGGTGGCGCGAAGCGCGTGGNGTGCTGCCGTCGTCCTCGTGCCCGCCCGGGAAAAAGAAGGGCTGGCCGCGGAACTGGCCGCACAACTCGGCCGCGGCGACCGGTCGGTGCACCTGAGTCTGAGCCGAGCCCTCGTCGCACTCGGAGATGTGATCGAGCCGGCCCTGCAGACGGCAATGGCGAGTGCCGACCCGGCGGTGTGCGCGCATGCCCGCGCCACGGAGCTGCTCCTCCGAGACCCGGAGGCCGGTTTCGACGCAGCCATCGACGAGGCGAGACGGATCGTCGCCCTCGGGACGCAAGGGCCGACATGACCCGACCATGGCGAGCACGGAGGACCGGACGGCGAGCCTGACCGGGCGGTGGCGGATCGTGGAGATGGACCTGTGGGATCAGGAGGCCATAGACCTCGTCGAGCCCGGGTTCATCGAGTTCGCCAAGGACGGGACCGGCCAGGTCGGGTTCATCGCCGTCCGCGGCTNGCTGGACTGCCGTTCCACCGAGCGCGACGGCCGACCCCTCCTCGAGTTCAGTTGGAACGGCGACGATGACGGCGACGAGGTCAGCGGGCGCGGCTGGGCCGCGCTGGGCGAGGACGGCACGCTCAGCGGGCACCTGTTCTTCCACATGGAGACGACTCCGGCTTCCGTGCGACGCCCGTCACCGGAGCCGACGCGCAGGACGAGCGTTGAGCGAGTACCGGTACCACGANTTCCTCGCGGTCGACCGGCCGCTCGACGCGCAGGCGCAGCCCGACGTGCGCTCGCCGGCTACTCGTGCGCAGATCATCCCTCCGCTGACGACCTATGCCGTGAGACGTGGCCCCTTGTGGATTTGTTGATAAGGGGGTCAGGGGCGACACCGGACGCGACTANGCACCGGTAGGCTCCCTTCGTGCTTACAGGTGGTCTACGGAGCGGGATCGACCGGGTCTGGGACGCGTTCTGGTCGGGAGGGATCTCCAATCCACTGGAGGTCATCGAGCAGATTACCTACCTGATGTTTATCCGGCGCCTGGACGCCATCCAGAGCACCATGATGAACAAGGCGAAGCGCACCGGCCGGNCGATCGAGCGCCCGGTGTATTCGGACGCGACCGACGAACTGCGTTGGTCGCGCTTCCGGGCGCTGGGCAGCCCCGACGAGATGTTCGCCGTCGTGCGGGACAGGGTCTTCCCGTGGCTGCGCGAACTCGGGGGCGAGGNCTCGACCTACCAGGAGCACATGAGGGGCGCCCGGTTCACCATTCCGACGGCGAATCTGCTGGCAAAGGTCGTCGACATGCTCGACGCCCTTCCGCTCGACGAGCACGACACCAAGGGTGACCTGTACGAGTACATGCTCAGCAAGATTGCCACAGCCNGTCAGAACGGCCAGTTCCGCACCCCGCGACATATCATCCAGCTGATGGTCGAGATGACGGCCCCGACTCCCGGCGACAGGATCTGTGACCCGGCCTGCGGGACGGCCGGATTCCTGGTCGAGAGTGCTGCCTACCTCGGTCGAACCCACCCCGAGACCCTGCTCGACCCGGGCGCGCGCCGGCATTTCGGTCACGAGATGTTCCACGGCTTCGACTTCGACAACACGATGTTGCGCATCGGCAGCATGAACATGCTTCTGNACGACGTCGAGCAACCCGACATCCGTTACCGCGACTCGCTTGCCCAGAGCGCCGCGGGTGACGCCGGAGAATACTCGCTGGTTCTGGCCAACCCGCCGTTCGCCGGTAGCCTCGACTACGAGACGACCGCCAGGGACCTGCTCGCCGTCGTCAGGANCAAGAAGACCGAGCTGCTGTTCCTCGCTCTCTTCCTGCGCCTGCTCGGNCTGGGCGGCAGGGCCGCGGTCATCGTGCCGGACGGCGTCCTGTTCGGTTCGACCAGGGCGCACCGGGAGCTCCGGAGGATCCTGGTCGAGGATCACAAGATGGAGGCGGTGGTCAAGCTGCCCGGCGGCGTTTTCAAGCCCTACGCCGGAGTCTCCACCGCCATCCTCTTCTTCACCCGTACCGACAGCGGCGGCACCGACGACGTCTGGTTCTACGACGTGACCGCCGACGGCTGGAGCCTGGACGACAAGCGCGCCCCCCTGCTGCCCGAGGACAAGCTCGGCGTGGTTCCGTTCGCCCCCTTGGACGAGGCGGACCACGCGAAGAACAATCTGCCTGACGTGCTGAGGCGCTGGGGTGGGCGCCTCGGCGCCGAACGCAGGCGCACCCGCACCGAGCAGAGCTTCTGCGTCCCCAGGGCGGAGATCGCCGCCAACGGCTACGACCTGAGCCTCAACCGGTACCAGGAGATCGTTCACAACGAGGTCAGGAACCGCCCGCCGCTGGAGATCCTGGCGGAGATGGAGCGCCTGGAATCCGACATCCAGCAGGGCATGTCCGAGCTGAAGGGACTCCTCGGATGAGTGGTTACCCGGCGACTCCGCTCGGCGAGTTCTGTGAGATCATCTCCGGTGCGACGCCGAAAACGGCCAGCGAGGAATACTGGGGTGGAGAAATTCCGTGGGCTACGCCCAGGGATCTGGGAAGTCTGAACTCAAAATTCCTGGCCTCGACCTCACGGGCCATCACCGAGGCTGGGCTCCGTAGTTGTGCGACTCATGTCCTGCCTGCCGGATCCGTTCTCCTCACCTCGCGCGCCCCTATCGGCTCTGTCGCGATCAACGCGCGGCCGATGGCGACCAACCAGGGCTTCAAGAGTCTCGTCCCCGACACCTCGAGGGCACTGCCCGGCTACCTTTACCACTGGCTGAGATGCCAGCGGTCCCGCCTGCAGAGCCTCGGCAACGGCGCGACCTTCAAGGAGCTTTCGAAGTCGGCCACCGCCAGGATCGCGGTCCCNCTNCCCCCGCTGTCGGAACAGAAGCGGATCGAGCAGATGCTCGACCAGGCGGACACGATCCGAGCGCGGCGTCGCGAGACGATCGCCCGTCTCGAGGAGCTGGCGCAGTCGATCTTCTCCGTCATGTTCGGCAACCCGGTGCAGAATGAGCGAGGGTGGCGGAGGGTCCCGCTCTCCGAGCTGGTCGTCAGGATCGACAGCGGTAGGAGCCCGGTGTGCCTCGACCGCCCTGCGCGGCCCGGAGAATGGGGCGTCCTGAAGCTCGGAGCCGTGACGAGCTGTGTCTACCGGGCGGGGGAGAACAAGGCCCTTCCGCCGGATGTCGCTGCGTTCTCCGCCTGTGAGGTCAGGCCCGGAGACCTGCTTTTCTCCCGCAAGAACACCCGCGAACTGGTTGCGGCCTGCGCGCTCGTGGACGCGACGCCTGCGCGTCTTCTGCTGCCGGATCTGATCTTTCGACTCGTGGTCGAGCCGCGGAGTGCGGTCGACCCCGTCTACCTCCACCGGCTGCTCACCCATCCGGAGAAGCGCCGAAAGGTTCAGGGGCTCGCCAGCGGCAGTTCCGCGTCCATGCCGAACATCTCGAAGTCGCGCCTCCTGGGCCTGGAGATCGAGCTTCCTCCCATGGAAGTCCAGAAGGAGTTCGCGAACCGAGTCCGCGCTCTTGAAAGAATCAAAGTCGCCCACCAAGCCAGCCTGGTGGAGCAGGACGAGCTGGTCGCCTCGCTTGNGCACCGCGCCTTCCGGGGCGAGCTGTAGGATGCCCGCGTCCCCATCGGGTGGCNGCNCCCACCCGGCTCGGCCGGCCAGCCCAACTCGCCGGCTGTCCAGGTAACCGCGGGAATGGGGATGGTGCCCATCCGCAGATGCGGCTCACTATGATGCGCACCTCTCGGACTGCCTGACCCACCACGCCATTCCCCGGTCGGCGCTGCCCGCCGATCGGCCGGTCGGCGGGCAGGCCGTCGGACCTGCGGTCAGGCCCGAGGTGGCCGGGCGCTCGAACTACGTGCCTGATCGCGCCGGACTGTCGGACGATGCTGTCGTGGGCGCGGTGAGATCGTAGACGGGTTCGCCGCCGATCGTCGTCGCCGTGTAGTGCTGCTGGACCCAGGTGCTGATCGTGCCGCCCGGCCCGCCGGACCGGCCGCCGAACCCGCCGGACCGGCCGCCGAACCCGCCGGACCGGC